>DBIS01000331.1 GCA_002296975.1 Deltaproteobacteria bacterium UBA796
CTCGAATTGGTTCAGTCATTTTGATTATCCTTTGATGAGTCGAAGGGGTTGTGGGTTTTGGCTTGCTATAAAAACGGGTTGTTCCCCGCGGGCCATGGCTATGGCCTCTCTCAATCGGTGCTCAAGGGTGTCGTTGGCGGAACGGTCGCACGGCGCCATCATCCGCAGTTCGGCGACCAGCCCGCGCATGGTTGGGGTGGCCCGTCCCCCCTCGACGGCCCAAGCCCAGTCCTCCCAGGCCTCGCGGGCAGCCTGCTGTGCGCTTTGCCCATCTTCTCGGTCGCAGCGGGCATGTGCTTTGATGCACAGGCCCACCAGATCCCAAGCACGGGACAGGTCTGGGTCTTGGACCCGAGTCACCCAGCTATCTAGGTGAGATTTCATCGCTATGTGTTCGAATTGACTCATGGGGGTTTTCCTTATTTTGGGTGGGTAGGGCGCCAGCACTCTCGCTGACGCCCTTGATTGAGTTCAAAGGGCGAGTTCATCCTGGCCCACCAGGACCAACTTTGGACGCCCATCGGTGCCAATGACAGGCTTGCTAGGCCGGCGAGGGGCAGGCTCAAGTCCCCGGAAAATGCACCAGGCATCAACCATGTGGGCCTCAAAACACTTATCCAGGCCACCAGGCACGAAGGCCCCGAGTTCGTGGACCATGCCCATGTAAGTGTAGGTGGCCTCGCCCCCGAACCAGGCTTCGAAGAAGTCCTTCCAGGCCTCGTGTCGGGCGCTGGCGAGGCTTTCTTCGGGGTCCCGGTCCACGATGGCATGGACATTGACGCAGGCGCACACAACATACCAGGCACGGGTCAGGTTGGGCTCGTCGACGGTGTCTATCCACTCGTCGATGTGTTCCTTGAACTTCCATTTCTTGTGTCGTGCCATTGGCACCTCCTCGAAAAGGGTGATGCCCCCAATGACATGGGCCATCGGGAGCGAGATGTTGAGAAGTCTAGTGGCGATGAGCGGTCATCAGCGAAGCGCCGAGGTCGGAGAGGGGTGTGTCTTCTTCGGCATCTTCTTCAGCCTCTGCCACACCAGGGACCCAGCGCAGGAGTTGTTTCGAAGTGACTCGGTCGAGACCGTGGAGCACGCCTTTGTTGAGCACATTGAAAGACGCATGGACACCAAGGTCCGCCGGTAGCGCCATCGCAGCACCGGGGTGGCACTCTCTGGCCCCCAACTCCAAAATGGCCTCCCGGGCTGCAAAGCGGACCAGGGCGTCCACCGGTTCACGACCGACGATGGCCACGGCGACCTCGAAAGGCTGGGCTTCAGCTAGCGCCTGGATGGCGCGAACTCTCGGGGGTGCTTCGTCGTGTACAAAGTGTGATTGAGGGCCGCGATGACGCTCCATCCACCGGGCCAGTAGCCGCTCTGTGTGAACACCGTGTGGCTGAGAACGAAGGCTCCACAGCAGCCCCGTCCCCGTGCGCCGCCCGACCTCAACAAAACGCTCTGTCGCGCGCTCATCGGCGTGGCAGTTGGCACAGGACTGTCGAAACAGTGGTGGGACCGGGATCATGACAATGGGCTGGGCATGCCAGTCTTGAGTCTCACTTTTCGAGTCCACCGGGTGCCATGCATCCCCGTCTCCATGGATGTCCAGCCACATGCTCAGCTCACGAGCCCGAGACAGGACACCGCCTACCGCCAGGTCCGGGGTAATCCCCATGACCGCGACGCTCAGCCGTGCGCCCACCTTCTCGGCCTCCCACAAGCCACCCATGCTCCACTGCAGGGCGACCTGTGGGCCAGCCTCTGCGAGCCAACTGGCCAGCATATGGCCCAAGCCTCCTTCGCCAACTCCAGGTTGACAGACAAAGTCTGCGCCCGCACTGCGAGCAACAGACACCACCGCCTCCCATGCCATGGCCCCCGCCAAGAGCGGAGATGGATGGAGACGGACTTCAACTTTATTTGGGTCGAAAATCATTGGATTTTCTCCTTTGGAATAAAAGTAAATTGCTTGTTTCATCGAGCCCGAGGACATCCGCGCACGCGGTTCTTCAGAGAGCACAGCAGCAGCCAAACCTCGCACTACCCGGAGGCTGCCTGAGGTCGATTTTTAGGGCGGGTTTGAGGGGGTTTTTGCGCCTCTTTTTCCCTTCCTTGAAGACGAATCATTCTACCCAATATTCAGGAGAAATGCGTGGTTTTTTGTGGCCAAAAATAGGTTTATGTGGGTTTCATAAAACCGCCGCAATTACAGTAGTATGCGTTCGTTAAAAGCAGGTCGACTCTCGTGAAAAATTCCTGATTGAATCGGGCCGAGATTTGCCGAGAAAATGGTGGGGCAAAATCGGTTTTTGCCACCATTAAACCCCCTTCACTCAGGCGCTAAATTCCCTCGAGGGAAAACCTTGGTGGTCCTACTTCTGGCCTCATTTCCGGCGGGTTTGTTTGTGTCAGGGGCCGCTTAGGGTCGGTGGACTGACATCGCTGGTCATCTCTGCAACAATCCACACTGGCCCCTGCTGGTCACATCACGCACTCAAAAGTCTCACTCGATGGGGCAGCCCGCCTATCACGACCGCGCGAGCAAGCCTCAGCTTACCGCTTTGACTGGTTGTTACCACTGGTGTTGGTTGGATGGATTCTGTTGGCTGCTTTTTCCAGTAGTCGGTACAGCAAGGACTTGAGTTTCCTTTTCAACATGCGCTTATCCTCGACGATTAATATCAATACTCATCAAATTTGTATCGCGTATGTTCTAACGTAGCCCCAAGTGCCCCCAATAGGTACCTAGGAGGCTTGGGGCTTCTAGTGGAGCACCGAAGCTAATCCACCCATCAGCCCTCACTTGGTCCGCCCAATCCGTCGCATCGCGAACCACACCACGCCGACCACCACCGGTACGGCCACCCCTTTGGCCACCCCAGGGTCGATGGCCAAACCTGCGTGTGCCGCGGCTTTAAATACATACCCCAACAACCCAATTGCATAGTAGCTGATGGCGATGATGCTTAGACTTTCCACTGTCTCTTGCAGGTGCAGTGCACGCTTGGAGCGCTGAGCAATCGCAATATTCTGCGCGCGATTTTGCCCCTCTAGCAAGGCATTGACTTGAATGTTCAACAGGTTCACGGCCCGCCCAAGATGACCCGATAAGGCCTGCCGCCTGTCCTCAACCGCCTGGCATGTGCGCACCGCTGGCTGAAACCGCCGCTCGATAAACTCGGAGAGGGTCGAAAACCCAGGAATTTCTATTTCTTTCAGGGCCTCGCTCCGTTCTTTGACAAGCCTCGCATAGGCCCGGGTTGCCGAAAATCGAAAGCTTGTCTCGGCCGCCATTCGCTCAACCGCTGCAGACATCTTCAGCAACTGGCCCAAACTCTCGGTCGGGTTTGGCACCACGGGTGAACCGTCCTCCGAGTCGTCAACCCCAAGGACACCTCCACTCAGCGAATCCGTGAGGGCGGCCAACTCCAGCTCGATGACATTCAGGCGAGGGGAGAGGCTGCGGGCGGTTTCATAACCATGCAAGGCCAAGGTCCGGTACACCTCAACCTCGAGCAGGCGTTGAACCAATCGGCCCATCGCTGGTTTAGTGGCGCCATGGTCTTGGATATAAAATCGCGAAAACCCATCAGCGTGGTGGCGAAAATCGGTCCACACCTGAGCCTGTCCACCGGCCACCCGACTCGAGCATAACGAGGCTGAAACCATCGACTTAGCCGGAAACACACGGCCTTTAGGGCCCACGGTAATCTCGACCGCCACCAACAACTCTCCGGGGATTTTATCGAGCCACCCTGAGGGGGTATACCGATAAACGTGTCGAGAAAAAGCCTCTTTAGCGATGCCTTCGCTGATCAGCGCTAGGCTGCTAAACTCGGTGTGTCGTTCCCAGCGCAACGAAAAAGACTCAAACTGGGCAAAGTGGTACACCGCGCCCTTCGCCGGCCCCGGCATGCCCGCAATCTCACACAAGGCCAAAATCCAGTCCGCACTCGGTGTGCCGCCAGAGGCAGGCTCGGACCACGCCAAATAGGTGATCTCGCTTGGCGTGCAGACCGGTATGAATGGCCGCTCGTGTAAAAGTCGCCCAACCGATGAGCGTAAAGGGTGGGCGGTTGGCAGCGCCGGTTGCTGTTCGGTGGGGTCTTCAGTCGGTGTGTTCATGGGGGCTCCTCAAATATCGCCACCCTACAAATGTTGGGGACCATCTTAATAATAGCAAGACCCGTGCCAGCGCCAAAGCCCCCATTTATGAGCTTTTCATCGTGAAACCGTGTTTCAGGCGTACCGAATGTGTCTGTAGATGTTTCAAAGTTTGAACCACCTGGGATGGTGTACCCTCAACCCATGCCGACCTATTCAACAAAGCGCGAAGCCCTCGATTTGGCGTGTCGGGTAGAGTTCGTCCGGGGATCGGGCCCTGGCGGTCAGCACCGAAACAAACGTTTCACGGGGGTGCGGCTGGTCCACGAGCCCACTGGCTTGATGGTGATGGCCACTGAGCGTCGAAGTCAGTCGATGAATCTCGAACTGGCCTTCGAGCGCATGGCCAATAAGCTCAAGGCGAAGCAGCATAAACCCAAAAAACGCCGTGCGACCCGGCCCACCCGGGGCTCAGTCAGGCGCAGGCTCGACACCAAGGCCAAGCAGGGGCATAAAAAAGCAAGTCGTCAAAAGCCGCGAGATGACTGAATGTTGCCGGTTCATGATTGACCGACATCGCTTGGCTTTATAGGGCCGACTTATGGACAAAAAGAAATTTCGAATCGCCGCACTTTATAAGTTTGGCCATATCAAAGGCGCTGAGTTCCACCGGGGGCAACTCAAGGCATTGTGTTTGGCGAAAGGCGTCACCGGCACGTTGATTATCGCAGAGGAGGGCATCAACGGCACCATCGCTGGGTCTGACGCGGCGGTGGGTTCGGTGTTGGCGGCCATCGCTGAAATCGAAGGACTGGGGCCGGTTGAGGTCAAGGAGTCGTGGTCTGAGCAGCCGCCATTTCCACGCATGAAGGTTCACTTCAAGCCAGAAATCGTCACCATGGGCACAGGTGCAGCAGACCCCCGTAAACAGGTCGGCACCTATGTTGAGCCAGACCAGTGGAACGCGTTGATCGCCGAGCCCGGGGTGGTGTTGATCGATACACGCAATCACTATGAGTCACGGATAGGGGCTTTTTCCGGTGCACTGTGCCCCGATACCCGTAATTTTCGAGAGTTTCCAGCTTGGGTCGAGGCCCACAAAAAGGAGCTCGAGGCCGCGACCAAAATAGTGATGTACTGCACAGGCGGCATTCGCTGCGAGCGGGGGACCGCCCATATGCTGGAGCAGGGCTTCGATTCGGTGTTTCACCTCCACGGCGGCATTCTTCGCTATCTGGAGACGGTCGACGAGGCAGACAGTCGTTGGGAGGGGGAGTGTTTCGTCTTCGATGACCGTGTGAGCATCAAGCATGGCTTGCACCAGGGTGACCACGATATTTGCCATGCGTGCCGAGAGCCGATCA
>DBIS01000351.1 GCA_002296975.1 Deltaproteobacteria bacterium UBA796
ACTTCACGCAGATGAAGCGGGTCGGCAGCCAAGTGTGCGACGGGGTCGGTATAAAAGTCGATGGGTGGCGATGACAGCTTGATGGCCCGATCGACATAGGCGCTTTCTTGGCTGCGGGACACCCTCAGGTCTAATGTGGCTGCGCGACTCAAAGCGGCGTCATAGGCGTCGGCATCTTTGGGTGGGCTTGGTGCCTCGATGAAGTCCCATAAGGAACCCTGTCCGTTTGATGGGCGAGATGCAAGCGCGGGCGTGACGCTCAGCAAAGAGAGAAGGAATGCAGCGTGAAACATAGTGAGCACAGCGGGGAGAGGAGGAGGAGGGGCCTGGGGGAAGGCGGAGCCGCAGAGGGTCAAGCAGTGTTGACATGTCCAGTGTAACGCACAAAATGAACCGAGGGGTGGTGAAATTGGCGGGTCTATCTTGTGGAGAGGCACCGGCTGAGGGCGCGGGCTTTGTCGAGGGTTTCGCGCCACTCCTGTTCAGGCTCACTCTGTGCGACGATTCCGGCCCCCACGTGAAACCGCCCAATGCCGTCAATGACCGTGGCCGTCCGAATGGCCACATTGAGGTGCGCTCCACCACCGTCGGCAAACCAACCGATGGCACCGGTATAAACGCCTCTTGGGCCAGCCTCCAAGTCGTTAATGATGCTCATGGCTTTGACTTTGGGTGCGCCAGTGACGCTGCCAGGAGGGAAGGCCGCTGCGACAGCAGAGACGGCATCGATCCCCATGGCGGCGGTGGCGGATACCGTCTGTTCTGCATGCCACAGGTCACCACATTGTCGAATCTGGCGCTTGCTGGCTGCGACAGTTCCAATGGCTGCGACCCGTCCAAGGTCGTTGCGGACCAAGTCAACAATCATGGTCAACTCTGCCCTCTCCTTTGGGCTTCGTTCCAGGGCTTGCTTTGCCTTTTGGCCTCCTGCTACACCTGCCGTGCCCTTGATTGGTGCCGACACCATGCATCGGCTAATCGGTCCATAATTCATGAAAAGTTCGGGGGAGTTGGAGACAATTTCGACCCCGCCCTGCCGAAGATAGCAACCGCGGCTGGCTGGGTTTTCTCTGCGTAAACGAAGCCATGCTTTCGCCGCACATGCGACGGAAATTTCGGTTTGCTCCCAAGCGAGGTTGGCCTGGTACACATCACCAGCCTCAATATGCCGAAGGATGGATCGGACACCGTCGATGTACTGTTGTCTTTGGCCGGCTGGGGGTTGCGCCGATGAGGATTTAGCCGGTTGCCGGCACAGGGGGGGCGCTTCGGGTCCTGCCGAGCTTCGTGCCAGAACAGTCGCAGCATCTTCACGAAAGGCCAGACTACCAAAGACCTCGACATGCCCCGATTCGTGCTGAAGCACAATTGCGCCATCGGTCCGCCATAGGCATACATCATGGCTAGGCCGTGGCCCCAGGGGTGGTGGCATGGTCTCAACAGACCGTCCTGCCTCGTACCCAAGCCAACCCACAACACCCCCTGAATACGGCGATGATAGTTCGGAGTAATCCTTGGTGTTTTCCCGGACAAAGGCTTCCCATCCATCGATTGATGTGTGGGGAGGGTGGTTGCTCCACGTGATAACCGAACACCCATCTGCGGTGTCAAAACAGCAAAACCCCTCGCGGCTCAGGGTGTTCTCGACAATGGCGTCTGCGCTGAATGAGGGCTTCATGGATCGTTCCTTAACAGCCACCTGTTTTGGATGCTTTGTCGCACGCGGTATGCTTGCCGGGTTGGAGATATTTCATGCGCGTGTTGGTGGTTGACCCCGACGACTCATTCTGTTCTGAGGCCCTGAGTGCCTTGGAGGGGGCCGGATTTAGTGCTGTTGCGGCAGGCACACCTGATCAGGTGTGGGCGCAATTCAGGGCCAGTGATTTTGGGGCAGTCTTGATTGATTTGAGCCTCAAGCGGATGAATGGATTTGATTTGGCGAGAGAGCTTCGGGTCGCCCATGCGGCGAGATCGGTTGAGATAGTGCTCATGTCGCCCAGGCATAAACGCGATTCCCATGAAATTGTTTCGTTGATGCGCGACACCGAGGCACGGTACTTTTTCAATACGCCTTTGGATTTTTCGGCCCTCGTGTCCGCTTTGAAAACCCCGCAGGAGTTCACCAAGCCACAA
This sequence comes from Deltaproteobacteria bacterium UBA796, assembly GCA_002296975.1. Classification (GTDB taxonomy): domain Bacteria; phylum Myxococcota_A; class UBA796; order UBA796; family UBA796; genus UBA796. The sequence continues at coordinate 2,134 of DBIS01000351.1, forward strand.
GCGCCGGAAAGCTTAGGAGCCAAGCCAAAGGTGAAAGCGCCGGTTGGGGGCGCCAGACTGGCGACCAATGGGGTCAATCCCCGGCCGAAGAAGCGCCGAATAAATTGGGAGAACACCCGCATGATGGCAGAGGTTTGGGCCGGAAAAGCGACCGGAACCTTGCGCCTGGAAGGCGATAAATCCGGTGGCGTATCGATTGTGGCCGGGGGCCTTGTCGACGATGCTGGTGTCACTTTGGTGAAGGCCGCCTTGGTCGGGGGGACTGTTTCTTTCGAAGAAGCAGCGATGCCAGGACTCGGGGATTGGGCACGTTTTGGGCGGCTGTTGTTTAAAGGTGCCCGTGCAGGGTCAGACGCTCGGAGATTACGGCGGTATTTGACGGCTGTCCCCACGCCAACGGCCACAATGGAGCTGGCACGGGTGCTTCCGCTAAGTGATCTCGCGCGGCGGTTTGTTGCGCGCATCAACGGCGTGTTGAAGGTCTCGGAGATCCTCGAGCTTGAGAGCCTGCCAGTGGGGGAAGTCTCGCGCGATATTTTGGCTGTGCTTCGCTTGGGTATGCTGAAATTCTGTCGAGAGGATTCGGATGCCCAAACGCCAAGCGCCAAGGTGGTGGCTCAAAAGTTCTCCCCCGCTGCACAAGCCCCACCGGCAACCGAAAGTGAGCAGCTTTTTGTGCGTCTGGAGCGGGAGTTTGCCACGATTTGTGATGCGCTTCCGCCTGTGGTTTTGGGCATTCCAGCGGACTCTAAACGTGCATTTGTCGACCGAGCAGGCGCCAGGATGCGTCAGCGGTACGCAGAGATTCTCGCACGAAGAGACATCACTGAGGAGGTCATGAGCATTGCCTTGGAGATTGCAAAACGCGTGGATAGCGCACACCGAAACTTCAATTTCAAGGCGCAGTCATCAACTGGGGTTGGGCGCGTCACCTCAACCTATGTCGACGATGTTGAGGTACTTCTCGCACAAGGGCGTGAACTCATTCGTCAAAAGCAATGGAGCAAGGCTGATGCGACTTTGGCTGCTGCCCATAAAAGGCGGATTGACCATGTCCCTGTACTCGCAAACCTTGGGTGGGCCAGGATCCACAATCCAGAGGTTGAGAGCGAGACGAGAACCGATGAGGGGCGGGACTATTTGCTGCTTGCAGAACAGTTCGACTCCAGTGACTCGGATGGCCAATACTATTTGGCGCAGGTGCTCGTGGCCTCCAACCGTCTTGAGGCTGCGGGTGAGCGCGCTAAGCGTGCCTTGGCGGCCGCACCTGATGATGCGGCCCGTCAGACTCTCGTGCGAAAAATCAAAGTCTTGCTGGCCAAAGCCGGCGCATAAGCGCCGATAATGCCGACTGCTCCTCAGTCGTCGATGTAGCCCAGGTCCTCCAAATTTCCGTTCGGCCCGTTGGCGTCGTAGTCGTCATTGGGACCATCGTTGTACTCTGGCTCAATCTCGTCTTCATAAATGGGTGGGGGAAGGTTTTGAACGGGGGGGTAGTTGCCCTGTTCGGCATCCTCGTCGTCGTATTGGTTATCCGCCTCATCATAGGGTTCGTTATTGCCCGCGGTTCTCCTCGTCTCGCTTTCGCTGGACCGCTCTCGTCGCTCTTCACGCCGTTTCTTCATGCGATCTCGGCGTTTACGAAGGCGCTCACGCCGTTTGGTGCGGCGCTCCTCGCGGTCCTCATCTGAACTCGAGCTTCGGTCGGCTTGACTGGACCTCGAAGCCTTCCTTTGGATCTTTTCATCGGCGTCTCGGCGGTATGCTGCGTCGCCCGCTTTGCTGGATTGCCCGCGCTTGATTCGGTCGGCTTTAAACCGGGGATTCATGACCGTACCTTGGCCCTTAAAGTGGTAGACACCATCGTCATCTCTGGATGATTTGAGTGCTATCTTGGCCAATTTGTCCAAGGTGTCGTCAAATCGAACCAGGATGTTCAGGGCCAGTCTTGATCGGCCGAGATCTTTGCGGAGGGTAATATGCCCCTCAATGGTGGCCTCAACGAGGTCGCCGACAAAGCTTCCTTTGGTAATCTCTGCCTTTCCGTCATTGACCTCCATCTGTAAAATGGCCTCAGTGAAGCTCATTTGGCCCAAATCAAAACCACCGATGATGCCGTTAAGCATGCGAAGGTTTTCGACGGTGAGCTCGAGATTTCCGGTGGAGGCTTTGATGTCATTTCGATCGATGACAAGGTTGGTGACCAGGTCGAGTGCGCCGCTTAACTCTACCGAACCCCCATCCATGGCGATGGGGTGGGCCTGGAGATTGAAGTCATCCACGTCGGTCCCAAACACGTATTGTCCATCACTCATGCCAAAGCTGGCATCTATATCGCCGCCTGCAAGCGAGACGGAGAGGCCTGTGGCCAAGGTGCCCGTGAGCCAAGAAAAAAGCTGTGGCTGGAGCGTGATGGAATCGACGGAGCCCAGCAGCGTGTTGACCCGTGCGGGTCTTTCTTTTTGACCGGGCTTACGGCGCCCTGGCTTGGATTCAAAAAGGCTCACGCCATCAAGGGCTATGCCCATTAGGCCGCTTATAGAGGCGTCCTCGATATGGATAAGGGTCTTCTTTCTGGACTGACTTTGAACCTGATGGCTGATTTGGTCTTTGACCCATTCACTGGGGAAAAAGAAAATCATACCGACCGAGAAGACCACCATAGACAACAAACTTGAAGCCGCCGAGGCGAATAACCAGCGCATCATCCTTCACCTCCATCGTCGGTGACCACGGCCTTATAGGCCGCGATATCCAGAGATAGTTTAATCTGACGGTCGCCCTTTCTTCTTCGGGTCTTGAACTGCGCGGACTGGACCACCAAGGGGAAGCCGCTGGTCTCTATTTCGAATAAGAAATTGGTGGCGTCCTCAAGGGATAGTTTTGAAAATTGGGCCGAATAAATGGTCTCTTCCATGTCGCCGTTGATGGAGGTGGAGTTGGCCTTGACGCTATTGAGGCGGTCACCAATCCCGACTGATTGGGCGGCCTTCTCGAGAAAGGCGCTTAAGTTTGTGGCCTTGTGCTCGTCGAGTGCCTGGGCAATCCGCTCAGCCGTCTCTTCATTGGCCTGGAATTCCTGGGCCATCAAGGTGGCTGTCTTGAGGGCCTCTTCACGAAACTCGACCTTGGTGTTGACCGCGTCTATGCTATTTTTCATCCAAAAAACGCCGCCCGATACAGCGCCAATAAATGCGAACATCGATAGCCCTATCAGGAGTTTACGGTCTCGGTCTCCCAGTTTAGAGAGGGTATCTTGGATGCGAAGCGCGACCGTGTTGAACTGTGCTTGAATATTCATTTTAGCCTTCCTCTCCATCTTCTGGGCCAAGTGGGATGGTCAGCGTAAAGCTCACACCCAGGCTGGTTTTCTTTTCGTTGCCCTTTCGGGCGCGCTTAAAGCGTTCGTTGGCGGCCAAGGCAGACTCGATATTGGCTGCGCCGTCGTAGCCAGTGGTGGTTGCTTTGATGTTGATGGACTGAGCGGTCACGGTCAGTTCGGACACATCGATTTTTGCGGTCGTGGGATCAGGCAATGCGGTGGAGAGTTGGCTGAGGGTCGAGACCAGTGGCGGTATGCCGTTGACCATATCGCCGAGCAAAGCAATTCGGCCGCTTGCCTCGAGGGTTCGTAGTTGTAGTGCCAGCAATGCGTCGTCAGGGCTCTCAAAGTTCATGGTTTCGGGGTCTTCGCCGCTTGCGATGGCCACGGCTTCTGCAAGCTGTTGATCCAACTCAGCCAATCGAGCTTGTGCAGTTTGGTGTTCGTATGCGAACAAACCAATCCCACCGACCAGCGCAAGGAGGACCAAGGCAGCCGCCCCAAGGACAATCATCCTGAGGTTGGCCATATTGCCACGGTATTTATGCGGGCCGACGCGCAACTCCAAGGCGTTGCCTTTGTCGATTCCGGCTGCTCTGTGTGCGTAAGCGGCTGAGAGCGCGTGACTTTGAGGGGCCTCGACATCGATAGAGCCCGTCCTCAGCTTTGAAACAGGCACGCCCATATAGCTTTCCAAATGGCGCTCAAGACCATTGAGACCGGCGGTGCCTCCTGTGATTCGAATACAATCTATCTCGTGTCCAGATGCATCTTCGTAGCCCACCAATGTGGTGCGAAGGCTGGCGAGTAGTGGGGCCAAGGCTTCGTTCAGGACCTCGCTGTCTTCGGTACGGTCGGCGATGGTAGCGTTGGTGGTCTTGACCTCTGTTTCGCTGTCGTCCTCCCATTGCGCCACAGCTGTTGTGGATAATCGGGCCTTATGTTTACGTATTTCGGCCTCGCTGAAAGAGATGCCGCCAGCCTTTGCGATGGCTTGACTTAGGTGCCAGCCACCAATGGAGATTCCACGGCTGAAGACGGCTTGGCCGCCCCGTGACACGCTGACGACGGTGCGAGCGTGACCAAAATCGATGATGGCTTCGGTTCCGCTTTGGCCGTAGGCGCCAAGGGCGTCGCCATCGATAATCAGGCTCTTTGGGTCGCCGCCAGACTGGCTGAGGGCATCGATATACGGCTGAATCTGATCGGAAGGTGCCATGCCAGCGATCACAAAGCTGCCGTCGGTGGAAGTGTCGATGATTCGATGTGACATGGTCATGTCATCGAGATCATAGGGCACCATGGACTCGACCTCGAAAGCCAAGGTTTGAGCGATTTGGTTCTTATCGCTGAAGGGCATTTTGACCAGGCGCATGGCAGCTTGGTCGATTGGAAAGCCTGCACCAAATAGGCAGCTCTCGTCGGTACCGATCTCTTCAAGAAGCGTTGAAAGTACCGATACCCGGTTGCTCATCGAGGGCAGATCACCCTCAGTCTGAGGGATGACTCTGGAGTGCTGTGTACGCATCTCGAAGCGGCTGAAGCCACCTTCGAGCACGGTCACTTTTACGCTCCATGCGCCTAAATCCATTCCAATAATGCGTGCCATAATATGGCTCCTAATCCACTCGCCAGTAGGTAACTTTACCTGCTGAACTTTGGTTGTAGTCAATGATTGCTGTGGTGGTCACGGTGGTATCGCCCACCATTCCTGTGCTCACGACCCGGAAGGTCTTTGATGAGTCGCCGATTTGGCCGGCGAGCTGGTCAGAAACTGTAAGCCCCTGATTTGTAAGCCATTTACTGAAATCTTTTCCATCTTTGAAGCTGGCAAACCACATGTATTCCCGTATTTGCTGAAGCAAGCGCTCGCACTCGGAGTCGGGTGGTGCAGGGAGGACGTAGGCCTTGATGAGGGCGATCATGACTTCGTCTGAAGCCGTGTTGATATTGATTTTACCCATCCCATGAATGGTCAGCTGGGCTGCAAAACGCTCCATGACATCATCTTGCCAGCCCTCCACCATGCGCACCTCGTCAAAGGTGTCCAAGGGTGCATTCTTGGCCAGGTACGGGTTGTCTCGGTTGTTGTAAAGGCTGTCTTCTTGGCCCCCTGACCGCCCAGAGCCCATCGTGTCTGGGTCGACCCAGTCCTTGAGGTTTGCGATAATGTCCCAGCGGTCCAAATTGCGGTCGCGGAACCATTGGTCATTCTCTTCGCCGCTCATCAAGCCGAAGAGTTGCAGGCCAATAGCGGATTCTTGAACCCGACCATTGGCCTTTCCCAAAAGGCTGATATTGAGCTTGGCGTCTTCGTCAGTGACTTCAGCCGTGAAGTCGCCGTCGAAGTCCAAAAAGTTCTTATCCGAAAACAAGCCGCCTTCACGTGACTGTTCTTCGATCTCCTCTGATACCTTCCCGCTGGATTTGAATTCCTCTATGGCTTCATCTTCGATGTCACTCACATCGCCACCAGAGGCGAAAATCATCCGCATCAGACCGGTGTTGATAATGGGAACCCACTGCCAAAGCGCATCGCCGAGGTTGATGCCAAAGCTGCCTGCAACCGAGCCCAGCCCAGCATTTTTCTCCATCTCCTTGCTTGCGGTGAGCAGGAGCTTGTAGATATTGATGCCGGTTTGGCTGACCCAATAGGCTTGGACGCGCTCTTTTTCGTGGGCGGCCAAAACAAAGCGCACACGGGCGGTGTAGCTCAATTCAGTGACCACCACCGTGAGAATCAAAATCGTGGAGATGGCGACCAAGAGGGCAATGCCGCTTCTGCGTTGGCGACGGGGTTTCATCCGTTCCCCTTTGCAAAGACGCTGCGGGTCTGGGTGGAAGACATGGAAAGCATGATGGTTTGGACGTACGCGGTGGTGATTTGGTCCCCATCATCGCCATTTGGGTCTTGTGAGCTGATCTCGATGACGACCTGAACAGCGCGGGGGAGTCTGCCCGGGGTTTCTGCACCCTCGCTGTCCCATTCATCTTGCCATTCACCGGTTGCACCGTCCAAATAGCGAAGGTCGAAACGGCTCACGCCGCGGGCGAGTGGCATGGGTCTACCGCCCTTGTCCGGGTATTGGTCGATGAGGGGGGACTCGCGCAAAAACAACACCTTGGTATCGGCGTTGTCTGGGTCTTCATGGAGGAACAGCGTGATCTCAGCTTGGTCGGACTCTCGACTGTCGCGAATTTTTCGGTGATGGCCGAGTGTAGCAAACCAGATTTGGTCCTCGTCGCCATCGTCTTTTCCCACAAATACCGTGCGATAGGTGTTTACCGCGGTCTTATTGGGGGTGAGATAGGCCAACTGTAGGGCAGACGAAATCCGACGCATCACGATGCGCGCACTCCGATTGGAACCCCCAGCAGTCTCCAATGCGTCGAGGGCCTGAATCGATGTGCTCAATGTCGCGGCAGAAATCGAGCCGATGAGGGCCATCAAGGCCAAGGCCACAATGATCTCGATGAGGGTGAGGCCTCGCCGGTGAGTGCGCTGAGGGAGAAGATTCACATCGCACCGCCCGCGCCAAGGCCGCTGAATCCACCCTCTTTGACCACACCCGTCGGGTTGATGATGTGGGTGGTCAACTCAACTTGGTCGGTTTCGTCTTCGTTGTCTCCCCACCAAACACGCACCCGTACTTCTCGGATAAAGCCGGCGAGGTGGTCGGACACCATCGTGGGTGAGATGCCCATATCGCCAAGGTCGGGCGTGCCGCCGACATCCATTTGGTTGCCTTGTTCTTCGCCGAAATAGCCATTCCCAGCCAAATCCCCGGCCATGTCGCCCAGGTTTGTCGGAAAATTCAGTTCTATTTTCCGGACGGTGTAGGCCCATTTAAATTCTTTGAGTGCGCCTTTTTCCTGATTCAGGTGTAGGTCGCCGCCTCGAAAGTCCTCTTCGCCAAAATCATCGAAATCACCATCCTCTTCAATGTCCATCTCACCAAAGCCTTGGCGCTCCAAGATAAGTTGGACCTCGACCATTTTCTCTTGGGCAAGGTTGGTGGAGGTGATGATTCGGTCGGCCTCAAGTGATGAAAGGACGGCCATGGCCTGGCTGTCGACCAGCACAACCATGGCTCCGGCCAAGATGCCGAGGGCGATGAT
>DBIS01000220.1 GCA_002296975.1 Deltaproteobacteria bacterium UBA796
TTCAAGGTGTCCGTGCCCAAGTCTTTTCCTCGGGGTTTGGCCACCCTGAGCGTGGTTTTGTTGGATGAGGGTACCGGCGAGGTATTGGGCGTTGACGGGGATCCAGACCACCCGTGGACGGTTGGTGCTTTGGATGCGACCGTCCAGATTGTGATCACCGACAGCGACGCGGTGGCGCTCGCCGCAGCCTTCGATCGCAAAGCGGCTTTGGCGGCCTCAAAAGCTGGCGCGTGTGAGACGGTGTGGCCCACCTGGAAAAATGCGATTCGTCACGGACCGTTTAGGGCCGCGTGGATAGCCCAACACGATGCTTCGCTTCGGACCGCCGTCGCATCTTGCTTTACTGCCCGCGCAGCGGCGACAGACGTGCTCCAAACCCAGGTGGATGCCCTGTTGTCCGCTTTGGTCTGGGACCATCAGTATCCGGCCTTGGTGGCCTTGGCGCGGCCATTGGCCGAGCGTCTAGAGGCCGATGGTGATGCCCTGTGGCTCGAAGCCGATTTGGATGGCGCGTACTCAGCCTTCAATCAAAGTGTGGCCTTGGACCCTCGCCGTTCTTGGGCCCGTCGAAAGGCCGAAGATGTGCGTGACCTTCGCCTGAAGATCATTCGCCCGAGTCGCAAAAAGAAACGCGCGAAAAAACGGGGTTAGCCCAAGGGTTGCGCCCGATGGTCGTGGCCTGCGACCTGAACAAAGTCGGAGAGCTGTAAAAAGCGTGAATAGACCCGTTCGCCTACCCGGTCACCCAATGTTTGGGTCGGGACTGTATGGGTCGCGAGGTTTGGTGGGCTGGCCCCAGAGGGGTCGCCTGGCGCATAGTTGCTGGTACCCAGGGTACAGCCCATACCGTTGTACCGGCGGCTAACGACCTCATCGATGATCGTGAGTTCCCAGTCTGACAAGCGTCCCTTGCCCAGCTCGTCGATGGCCAACACCGGGACTTCCGAGAGTTCGCTGAGCAGGGGTGCATCTGAACGGCCCTCGCTGTAGCCGGCTTTGAGCAAGGAGAGGAGCCGAGAAAATTCCATAAAACGAACCGGGACCCCGTGGCGAAAGATGAGCTCGCGAATGGTGGCGATCAGCAGGTGAGTTTTACCTCGGCCCACATCGCCATACAGGATCATGCCCCGATTGAGTTGACCGGTTTTAAAGCCGTCCACGAATTGAGAGCACAGGCCCAGGGCGCGGATGGCGCTGGGGTCGAGTGCCTTGAGCAGTCCATTTTTATCTTGGGCAAAGCTGATGAATGTGGCGTGGGCGTATCGTGCGGGTATGCCTGCCTGATTGAACAGGTGCACCCGGTCTGGCAGCATTTGGCATCGGCAGCGACCGACGGTCACGATGCCGTCTCGCTCAGACCGCGCTTGGCCGGTTCCGTTGCAGGCAGGACATATCGGGCGGGAGAGCGCTTCGGCCACCGCACGTTCGCCTTTGGCCACAACGCGGTAGGCATCCAAGGAGAGGGCTGGGTGTTCTTGAGGGATAGGGATCATACGGTGGCTAGCCTATCCCAAATCTCCTTGGCCGACACCAGAGGGTTCCGTTGGCGAAGCAGGTCTCTGGATACCTCGTCGACTGCGGCCTCGAAGGCGGCTGGGGACAGGATGGACTTGAGGGCTGTTAATTCCAGATGGGCTTGGTTCCTCAAGGCCTCGTATTGGTCGTTCGAGGCTTGCCAGGTCGCCTCATGGAATGCCACGATCGCCCGGATGGCCTCGGAGGCAAGGGTTTCAATATCGTCGATTTGGCTCAAATCTCGGATGCGGCGAACCAAATTTTGTCGGATAACCAGCAGATTTGGTGCGATCGCCATGGTCTCTAGGTCTGCGGCATAGGCGTCTAGAGGTGAATGAAGTGGCGTGACTGGCGGAAAATTTATGCTCTTTGACTGTTTTTTACCTTCGACCACCCGCCGACAAGCGCTCAGACTCAACCGCCCCCGGGTGCGTTTTTTTCGTCGTTTTTCGGCCACTTGATCGACCGCGGCGAGAATGCGTGCCACGGTAATTCCATCCTCTAACCACATGACTAAGAGCCTACCGTCTGCAGCGGAGAGGAAGGGGGCTCCCCCGCGGACGCTCACGACATAGGTGCGGACTTCCTCTGCTTGAGCAGCGAGTTTTTCGTGGGAATTCATCATTTGAGGGACTTGGGATCAGGGGTTGCGGGGTATTGGGCTGAGGCCTTAATATCACCGAGTCAGACTTTGGAGTCATCCATGTACTTTGCTCGCTTCTTTCTTTTGTTGTTTGGCCTCAGTTGGGTCCTCACACCCTTGGCTCAGGCCGATGATGATTTCTTATTTGGCGATGACGCCGAAGAAGAGGAAGATGTCGAGATCGCCCCCATTCGGATCGATGAGGCTGATGGTGAAGACGACGATGACGATCTTGAGGCAGAAGAGGATGAACTCGATGCGTTGATGGGCAGCGGCGAGGCCGATGGGCCGATTCAGATCGACATTGGTTTCGACGATGAGGAAGACGAAGAAGGTGACGCGGATAATCTCGCTCCCGGTGCCGACACCGCTGCGCTGTACCGGGCTCAGCTTGAAGCCGTCATCGGTATGGCCCCCGATGAAGAGGCGATGGTTTGGGAGGCCTACCTTCAGACCTATCCAAACTCCTCATTCAAGCGGGGGATCGACGAGCGCGTTGGTGAACTAAGCCAAGCGATGTTTCAAGGCCCTCGCGCATGGACGACCTCTGAATCTGGGGGCGGTCGGGCCGTGGATAATGCCAACCAGGAGCTTGAGTTCTCCGCGGGCATGCTGCTTCAACCCATCGACCCCCGAAGTCGGCTTAGGGCCGGTTTTGAGTGGGGCTATCCAAGCTGGATCAACCTGATCGCAGACTATGAGCATCAAATCCAACGGGACCTCAGCGTCCACGGCGGCATCTCAAATCGTTTCACAGGCTGGAGCCTCGAGGGCGGGGCACGCTACGCCATTATTAAGTCAGTCCGCACCAACTTTATCGTGACGGCCATGGGCGATATTCGCCTCAACGTTACCCCCGTGGCACCGGGTTTTCGGCCCATGATCGCCGCGGGTAAGCGCTTTGAGCTTTCCGGTGAGTCCTACGTCGATGTGCAAGCTCAGGTTGGGACGGATCTCTTGTTTTTTCCAGGGGTCTTCTCGCCGCGATTGCTGTCGGGCATGAACGTCACTGTCGCCCCGTCAAAGCGGGTCCATATGTTCCTCGAGTTCACCTCGGCGGTCAAGCCTACCGGTGATTGGGACGATGCGGACGGGAACTTTCGCTTTAATCAAGTGGCCTTTGGTCTACGCTTCCAGGGTGAGAACAACTCAACGGTCGGGACGGGCGCTGCTGTGCCCATCGACAACAACTACTGGCGATATCACTACGGCGCCATCATGGCTGACTACCAATATTATATGTAGGCCATCGGCCGCTCGATGCGGCTGTGAGCGCAAGGGGGCAGGATGAGTGACACGATGTGGGCATTGACCTTCGATAAAGCCCGAGAAGACTGGGCAAGCTCGACGGGCTTGGTCAAAGAGCAGATTGAAAAGCCAGTGTTGGCAGACCCAGAACATGCTGATGGAACCTTTGTCATCATCAAGGTTAAATACGCTGGGTTTTGCGGCTCTGACCGCGGAATTTGGTGGCGAAAAGCCTTTGGTGACATGATTTTGGACTCTTTGGCGTCCGAGGGTAAAACCCGTCGGGTGGTCGGTCATGAGTTGCTTGGCGAAATCGTCGAGGTCGGCGTTCGGGTCGGGAGCAAATATGGCTATAAAGTAGGCGACATCGTCTCTACCGAGAGCCACATCGTTTGTGGCACCTGTCATCAATGCCGTTTGGGTGCCTCACATGTGTGTGCACGCGACAAGATTATCGGCATCTCCACAGATGGCTGTTTCTCTGGCTTTGCCAAGTTGCCGGCAAAAGCGCTATGGCCCACCAATCTCGATTTGATTCGCCCAGAGGTTGCGGCTGTTCAAGAGCCCTTCGGGAATGCGGTCCACGCCTGCCAGGTGCGCGATTTAAGGGGTAAAACCGTTGCGATTTTGGGCTGTGGAACCATCGGGTTGTTCGCCATATTGATCGCCAGGGGTATGGGTGCGAGCAAGATTATCGGTGTCGAGCCCGACCCGCATCACGCGGAGATGGCCAGGCGTTTGGGCTGCGACTTGGTGCTGACACCCGCCCCACCACCCGCTGATGCGCCCCACCGCTCAGATCCAGCCCTTCGGCAGGCTGTGTTGGACTATACCGACGGTATAGGTGTCGATGTGGCCATGGAGATGGCCGGCTTTAACTCCAGTCTCAACAACGCCATCAAGCTCACCCGGCGGGGCGGTGATGTGGTCTTGTTTGGGGTGAAAAATGGCGACGCGATTTTAGAGGACTCTCATCGTATTGTGATGGACGGTTTGCAACTTCACGGGGTTGTCGGTCGCCAAATTTTCGCAACGTGGGAGATCACCCGAAACCTCCTTGAAAGCAAAACAAATGGCATTCAAGAGGCCATTTGGGATGTGATTTTAAACCGTGGTGAAGGGACCCTCATCGATATTGATGACTGGGAACCTGCATCGTTTGAAGTCGCCATTTCTCGTCATCCAAAAGTAGTCATCCGCTTCGCGGGTTGATCAGGAGCCAGCATGTTCGACAATATTAGGTCCACTCTCGTCGCAGAATTGGATGCCATTAGGGCTGCGGGTTTGTACAAGGGCGAGCGCATTATCATTTCAGACCAGGCTGCGAGCATCACGGTAGAGTCCGGTGCCAGCGTGCTCAATTTTTGCGCCAATAATTATCTTGGGTTGTCCAATAATCCAGACTTGATCGCCGCAGCCAAAGCTGCGATGGATCGCTACGGATTTGGGCTGTCGTCGGTGCGCTTTATCTGTGGCACCCAAGATCAGCACAAATCCCTCGAGGACGCCGTCTCCCGCTTTTTGGAGACCGAGGACACCATTCTTTACACCAGCTGTTTTGATGCGAACGCGGGGCTGTTTGAGACGATTCTGGGCCCTGATGATGCCATCATCTCTGATGCCTTGAATCATGCATCCATCATCGACGGCATTCGCTTGTGTAAGGCCAAGCGTTTCCGCTTTTTACATATGGATATGGCGGACCTAGAAGACAAACTCAAGGAAGCCAAGGGTGCTGGGTGTCCCAAAATTATGATCGCGACCGACGGCGTGTTTTCGATGGATGGCGATATCGCGCCCTTAAAGGCCATCTGTGACCTCGCGGACCAATACGGAGCGATGGTCATGGTGGACGACTCTCATGCCACGGGTTTTACCGGTGAGCAGGGTCGGGGCAGCATCGACCATTGCGGCGTGATGGGCCGGGTCGATGTGGTGACCTCCACCTTGGGTAAAGCGTTGGGCGGCGCTTCAGGAGGCTTTACTTCAGGGAGACGGGAGATCATCGAGATGCTTCGGCAACGCTCGCGGCCCTACCTATTTTCAAACACGGTCGCGCCGGCGATTGTGGGCGCAGCCATCAAGGCTTTTGAGATGCTTTCGGCCACGACAGAGCGTCGGGATCGGCTGGCAGCGAACACGCTTTACTTTCGCGATGCGATGAGGGCGGCGGGTTTCCAAATTCGCCCAGGGGTTCATCCAATCGTGCCCATTATGTTGGGCGAGGCCAAGTTGGCAGGGACTATGGCAGATGCATTGTTGGCCAAGGGCATCTATGTGATTGGCTTTAGCTTTCCTGTGGTTCCAAAAGGCCAGGCCCGCATTCGTGTTCAACTCTCCGCTGCCCATACCACCGCCCACATCGATGCCGCGGTAGCAGCCTTCACCGAGGTGGGACGAGACTTGGGGGTGATTTGAGGCGGTAGGCCGCCAAAACAAAAGAACCCCGCTGAGGTTATCAGCGGGGTCAAATGGCGCACCCTGAGGGATTCGAACCCCCGGCCTTCTGGTCCGTAGCCAGACGCTCTATCCAGCTGAGCTAAGGGTGCACATTGATGGCGGAGACGGAGGGATTCGAACCCTCGGTGGAATTTTCACCCCACACTTGATTAGCAATCAAGCACCTTCGGCCACTCGGTCAC
>DBIS01000107.1:0-10803 GCA_002296975.1 Deltaproteobacteria bacterium UBA796
CGCTCGCAAGCAATATATTGGGTTGAAAATGCCTCGTTGATTTCCACAAGGTCCATCTGGCCCAGGCTCATCTCCGCCCGCTTAAGCGCCTCGCGAATGGCGTACACTGGGCCGATACCCATATATTTTGGGTCGACGCCAAAGCTTGCCGCAGACACCAAGCGCCCGATGGGCTGCAGCCCACGCTCAGCAGCGATAGCGGCGGTGGTCATGATCATCGCACCCGCACCATCGTTTATGCCAGATGCGTTCGCAGCGGTGACGGTTCCGTCCTTTTTGAAGACTGCACGAAGCCCAGCCATGGCCTCTGCACCAAAACGCGCCCGCACCTTTTCAGGCTTGAGCGGTGAGAGTTGCGGATGCTCATCCACCGAAACCGTAATGTCGCCACGCCGAGAAGGGATAACGACCGAAACGAGCTCTTTGTCGTAGTAGCCATTGTCGTGGGCTGCCTTCCAGGCGAGCTGCGAGCGCAGGCCGTACTCGTCAGCATCTTCGCGACTGATGCCATACTTTTCGCCAAGGTTCTCGGCGGTGATGGCCATTTCGCATCCAGCGACTGGGTCGAGCAACACCTCACGAAGGTAGTCGTTCATTTGGGTGCCGCCGAGCTTGAAACCAAAACGTGCGCCGCGAATGGTGTGTGGCGCTTGAGTCATGTTTTCAGCACCACCGGCCAAGACCATGGTCGCCTCACCAAGTCGAAGCATTTGACTGGCCTGGGCGAGCGCCTCAAAGCCAGACCCACAAAGGCGGTTGATGGTGACTGCGGGTGTCGCGACAGGGACGCCAGCCTTGAGGCCGATATGCCGTGCGCCGTAGATGGCATCCGCGGATGTCTGCATCACGTTGCCAAAAATCACGTGGTCGACGTCATTGGCACTGATTCCAGCGTCTTCGATGGCCGCCTTTGAGGCGATGACACCCAGGTCAATGGCGCTCACCTTGGACAAAGCGCCCAAAAATGTACCGAACGGGGTGCGTTTACCAGACAAAAATACGATGTCAGACATGATGAATCCTTTTTTTTAAACTGAAAGACGAGCCAGCACTGCATCGCCCACTTGTGATGTGGACAATTTTCCGCCGAGCTCGGGGGTGATTTGATCGTTGATTAAACACGCGGCCACAGCAGCATTGACCGCTGCGGCGTCTTCGACAAAGCCTAAATATTCGAGCATCATCGCCGCAGCCAAGATGGCCGCGAGTGGGTTGGCCAACCCTTGTCCTGCGATGTCGGGCGCAGAGCCATGCACAGGCTCAAATAGGCTGACCTCGCCGGGGTTGATGTTGCCAGAACCCGCAAGGCCAATCCCACCCTGGAGAATAGCGCCCAGGTCGGTGATGATGTCGCCAAACAGGTTGTTGGTCACGATGACCTCGAACTGCGCAGGATGACGCACAAGCTCCATGGCCAGTACATCCACATACAGATGACTCGAAGCGATGGCCGGGTATTCGGCGGCCACCAGCTTAAAGACACGCTGCCAAAGGTCGTGGCCATGACGCATCGCGTTCGACTTATCAGACATGCAGATTTTAGTTTTTCCGTGCTTGTCTGCATACTCAAAGGCTGCCCGAATGATGCGCTCGACGCCCTTTCGGGTGTTCATTTCGGCCTCTATAGCGACCTCGTCTTGGGTGCCTCGCTTAAACTGACCACCGATTCCAGTGTATAAGCCCTCGGTGTTCTCCCGAAAAACCATGATGTCCATGTCTTTGGGGCCGACATCTTTGAGGGGACAATAGCGCGCGTCCAAAAGCTTGATTGGGCGCAAATTGATGTACAAGTCAAGCTGAAAACGAGCACCCAAAAGGATGTCCTTGGCATGAACATTCGAGGGCACACGGGGGTCGCCCAAAGCACCCAAATAGATGCAATCAAAGTCAGAACGCCACCGTTCCATCAAGCCATCGGGCATGGTGACGCCCTCGGCGAGGTATTTCTCTGCGCCAAGGTCAAACCATTCGTATTCAAGACCAGGCTGCAACGCCTTGAGTACGCGCACGCCCTGCTCAATCACCTCACGACCAATCCCGTCACCGGGCACCACTGCTATTCGCGCCATTTACCCCTCCCACAGGGCCATGGACCTATCCGAGAGGGCGGCTTTAGTCGACCGACATCAGGACCGAACCCAGACACATCTCATCTCCGGTGCCATCACCCCAGGCAACATCGGCGTCGGTTGGGTTGTCCCAAGTGCAAGACAGACGCCACTTATCCCCCACTTCAATCCGCTTGGGCTCCTTAAAAACATAGCCCCGTTGCCAGTCGAAATCCCAGTCATCGATGGCGATCAAACACTCGGTGCTGCCATCAGCTTTTCCCACTTCCATCCGGCCAGCCTTACCCAAGTTGTGCATATGGAGGTTCGCCGAATGGATGGTGAAACCATTGGACATGGTGTGCTCAAAGCCATGCTCCACCCCGAGCTCACCCGCCGGAATGTCCATCCCAGCACCGAAGACCCAGCTTGGACTGGTGAAGGGTTGAATCCACCCTTCGCGCTCGACAGCGGTCTCATAGCTAAAGGCGATGGCGCTTTGATCGGTGCCGGTCGTCCCCTCCTCACTGTTGTAGTGCATCTGGAGCACAAGCAGGTCGCCAGCTTTCATTCTTATGCCCAAACCGTTCGGCAACAGGCCCTGCACGGCACCAGGCGCCCAAGCGCCCAGCCAACTGGAGTCCACAACGCTGATCGGCCCCGGACCGCCAAAGCACTCATAGCCAGACTTTCCATCCTCTGCCTCTAGGGTTGCCAAGGCATCGCGGTAGCTCCCAGGAATGATGAACGCAATCACATGGTGGACCAAATCAGCCCGTTCAGGCTTGACCTCGTAACCGGTGACAAACACATCTTCTTCGAGGGGCCAGTCCACCGGAAAGCACCGGTAATCGTCGACCGCAGATGTGTTGACTTCGTATGCGACCGGCAAGGTCACCGTCAGGTCCACCCGCTCCAGAACTCCTGCCGGTGGGGGCGTGCCTTCCCGGGTGTCGGCGACATCGCCTTCGGGGGCTCCGTTGTCCACCCAATCGACAATCAGGGCGATCTCAGCATCAGACAAACTGATGTCATCTCGGTACTCAGCACACCCGTCGACCGCTTTCCACGGTGGCATCCGTCGGGCGGACACCTCGTTGGCGACCATCTCCTTCATGGCAAAAAAATCGGCGTATGACCCCAAAACAAAAGGGGCGATGCCACCTTCTTCATGGCACCCGGTACAACTCGATTCGACCAGGTGCCGCACATCGGCGTGCCAGGTTGGGCTGGCGCCGGGCGGGCTCCCCGTCTCGGTGGTGGCATCGGGCGCACTCCCGGTCTCGGTGGAGGCACCGGGCGCACTCACCACAGACGAATCCACATCTTGCTTGTCGGCGGTACAGCCTGCCAACACCATCAACAGCATTATCTTGAGATCAACCTTCATCACACACTTCCTAAGATACTTGAGTGTAGGTAAACACTGGCGCCTTGCCAAATTTAGATCAGACTTAAGCCTGAGCACCCTTTAGGCGTGGCCAAATTTCCATCCAAAGATTGCCAACGAGCAACAAGCTTCCACCGCCCACCAGCCAGATGTCCACAGTCGCCATCCCACCATACACAGCGATCATCGCCGCCCAAACAGGCTCTAGGGCGTACAAGACGGCTGCCCGAACAGGACTGAGAGCGCGCTGGTAGTGGGTGAGCAAGGACAATCCGACCAAAGTACCAAAGACCCCGGCCAATAAAGCCGGCTGTAAAAACCCAGGCTGTGACAATAAAACAAACACATCTTGCCACGCAGATGTGCCCGACAGACCAAAACCAAGAAGCAGGGCAGACCCAAGCGTTACCCACACAAAAGAGCTGAGCGCCACAGCGAGAGGCGGGCTTCGGCGGGTGACGATGTCGGTGGTCACAATATGGCCTGCAAATAGGACTGCGCAAAGCACGGTCAGCCATGCCGACACACCAAAAGCCAGATGAGGCGGGCCAGAGATACATGCGGCGCCAAGCGTGACCAACGCCACCCCAACCACAGCCACCCGCCCAGGTGCTTTCCGTTGTTTAATCGCGACAAGCAACGCGGTGAAGGCCACATATAGTGAGGTCAAAAAGGCGGACACAGCAGGGCTCACATCATCGAGGGCGAACATCTGCAAGAAAAATCCGCCCAACAACAAAAGGGCAAGCCAGCCACCATCACGCCACACACACACCTGAAGAATCCCCCGGCGAGAGGCCGGGACAACAATGGGCATCAGCACGGCGGCCACACCAAACCGCACCACCATAAATAGACCGACCACAAACGGAAGCGCATCGCCCACAACCGGTCCAGCGGTCTCGATGGCCGTCTTCATCCAGCTGAATGTCCAGCCCCAAATCAAGGTGACAACCAGCAGCGCGCCTATCGCTACCTTTGATCTCGGGGTGTTCAACATACAGGTCCTCCGCCGACTCAATACACAACTTCACCAATTTGGGCCAGACTTGGGCCATGATGTTTGCGGAGACGCCGTGCCACAAGACCCTTCATTGGCTACCAGACTCACGATCATGACCGTGAGCTGCCTCATCACTGCGGCGCTATGCGAAGGCATGGTGCGTTTCGCAGACGACAACGCCAGGCCCATGATTCGGCTTTTTGAGCAAAATCAGGTGGGCGATATTGGCTTGAGTTCGAATGGCAGCGCCCGCATTGGGCGGGCCATCGGCGAACCTTGGGAGATTCACACCGATGACGCCGGCCGAAGACTTCCCCCCTCAACCTTGACCGACTCAGCTTGGGTGGTTGTGGGTGACTCTCAGGTGATGGGAAATGGCGTGGACGATGGTGCACCTTTTCCAGCCAAGCTCCGCATCGACGGTCAAGCCGCCCACAACCTCGGCGTGCCAGGCTTTGGCGTCGGAGATGCACTGTCGCGGGCAACAGCGCATCTCGCAACCCACCCAGCGGCTGGCGTGATTGTCGTCATCAACCAAATGAACGACTGGGACGAGGTGCTGGTACCAATTGGCGAACGCTATCAGGTCCGTGGTGGATGGCTGCTCAACACTGAAGATGCCACTGGCCCGAGGGGCTACTTTTTGGCCAGCCCAATTTCCGGCTCACATCTCGCTTTTTTGATCGGCCACTTGGTACTCAAGGACTGGTCATCACCACCGCCATTGGCACCCACTTGGATGACCAACCCCGACGCGATGACCAAAGAAACCACCCTAATGGCCACGGCAATTTTGCGTTTTTCTGCGGCCCACCCGAACACAACGGTGTTGCCCGTGTATTTGCCAGCAGATGTCTACGCGAGCAATGGCCGCGCCGAAGGGTCGCCCTTGAGTCCTCATCTCAGCGCCCTCGACCGCCCACCTTGGCAAGACAACCGCCTGGCAGCGCAGCTATTGAGCGCCCTCTCCCCCCTGGCACCACTGGATTTGAGCCCCGTACTGACGTCTGCTGAAAACTTTCTATCAGGCGACTACCACCTGTCAGAGACCGGCCACCAAGCCGTTGCGAAGGCCATCACCGAAACCCTCACCCTGCGGGCAGCACAGGCTCAAGCTCCCTCGGAAGTCGACGAACAATAAGTAAAAAGAGAAAGCCCAGCCCAATCCCCAAACCAAAGGCCCCCGCATAGCCGATGGATTCGGCGATGAGCCCCGAAAACAGAGCGGCCAGGGATTTACCCCACACCTCCACACAAGCGAAGAGGGTAAAGTGCGTGGCGCCAATCCTGCGGTCTACAAGGCCCATCATTGTGGCAAACATAACCGTGGTGAGGGCACCGCCGGCGAAGTGTTCGGCCAACGAGATGGAGATGACATGAAACGCATCGACCTCCAGCAGCCCCAAAGCCAGGGCCAGCTGCCCAAACTCAGGCAACAAGCGAATCGCACCCGCGACCATCAGCAGCGAAAATAGACGCCAGCGGGTGGCCAGCAATCCGCCAAACAGAGAGCCCAAGACCGAAGCGCCCATGCCCCAGGTCCCGAGCCATAGGCCCAATGAGGATGCAGAGATGCCGGCGTCTAGCAAAAAGGGCTTGTACATGAGGTCAATCAGAGACTCGCCCATTTTATAGGTGCCGACCACAGCGAGCGCGATGCCAATCCCCGGCGCCCGAACACTGGACATTAAGGTGCGGACCAATTCCCGGACCGAGGCTTTTTGCTCAGTGGCCTGTTCGGATGGGGGCTCGACGATACACACCATTACGAGCACCACAGCAGCGACGAAGGCTGCCATGACAAGGAAAGCCCCCGACCAGCCGAGCCAAGCGCTGGCCCAAACCAACACGCCACCAGCCCCGAGCATCCCAACCTTAAAGCCAACCACTTGAGCCGCATTTCCCATGCCGAGGTCCTGAGGCGGTAGCAGGTCAACACAGAGCCCGTCGACGGCGATGTCTTGGGTGGCAGCGGCAGCATTGAGGGTGGCCAGCAACACCATCATCGGAACCAGCTGACCTGAGAGGGACATGCGAGAGGCCAACAAAAAGCCGAGCACCATTATGAGCTGTGCTGGAATAATCCACCGCTTTCGTTGTCCTGGACCACCGCCATAGCCTTCGACCAAAGGCGCCCAGAAAATCTTGAGGGCCCAAGGTGCAGCCAAGGCGGTGGAATAGCCAATCACGGCCAAACTCACGCCCTGGGCCCGCAAAAACACGGGCAAGGCGCCGACCTGAAACCCAAAAGGCAAACCCTGAACCATATAGAGCGACCCAAGCAAGGCCAGGCGTGCCCAACGGTGGCTCAAAACTGGGCGGTAGTGCGCTGTAAACAAGCCCATGGTTGAGGCCTCTGATTTGGCGGGATGACTGGAAAAACCCCGACCGCTCGAACTGTCGCTCGGCCAGGAACGGTTGCTCCACGCCTATCACCAATCCCTCGACCGAGAATGACGGTTCTCGGTGCAAAACTCAACTTTTTTTAATGCAGACATTTGGGCGCGCCAAGGGACAAAACCGATCGACGCAGCGCCTATCAAAACCAGCGAATGTACAGTTAGCAACACTCTACTTCAGCTTATTACCACTTTTTTGTGTGAGGTGTTTGCAGACGTACCTCAAGCGTAGTACCAATAGGCACGACCTACGGATAAAGGCATGAACAGCAAAGCTCAAACTGCGTTGCGGATCGAGCTGGATTTGTTGAACCGAGCGGCGTTGCTCGTGCCTGTTCTGCGTCAGGACCCGCTTGTGCGGGCTCTGGGGCAGGTCTCGCGGTCGTCAGTGCTCCGAATCGCTCTCGCCAAAGGTCTGGACCTTCTCGAGAAACAAACGGGCACCGTCCTTCCCCCCCCTGTCAACTCCCCCACCGAACCCTCTGATCCGAGGGGTTCGGTGGTGGTTTTCTCTGACGACTGGTCAGAGCTTCGTCGCCCACCCCAGGCGCGGCCAGCGCAACCCACACGCGCCCCCGCCCTGGACCCACAGGCTGCAGGTAGACGAATCGAGGCATTACACAGCCAAGGCTTGTCCCTGAGGGAAATCGCGCAACAGCTTGAGAGCGAGTCGGTTGCGACACGACGCGGAGGAAAGTGGCACGCAAGCACGGTCCGGGCAGTCCTTCAGCGCATCAAAGGCTAAAACCGTACAGCTGCCGCCTTGTTTTTAGGCACCTGACTGCCCCAGTTCATGCATTTTTAGGCACTTGAAGCCGGCATGCCCCTTGCGTTTTGCCACCGTGTCCCAAACCATAAGGAGGACATATGGGCACCATCAACAGTGCTTTCGTGCTGGGCCATCTCGGCGCTGCACCTGAACTTAAAACAACCAAAAGCGGCCATGCCGTGTGCACCCTAAGCGTGGCAACCAATAGGCGGCCCAACCCAGACGACAAAGACAACGCCCAGACCACATGGCACCGGGTGACCTTGTGGCGGGAGCGAGCTGAGTTCGCCCACCGCTACCTAACAAAAGGGGACGCTGTCGCGATCGAGGGACGAATTGAGCACGAGCGATGGACCGACAAGGACGGCAACGAGAAGCAGAGAAGCATCATTGTCGGCCATAGATTGACCCTGCTCGGGCACGGTCAGCAAGCCAAAGCCGCTCACCCAACAGGAGACTTGGCCTGACGTCGCCAAGCCACAAAGGCTGCAAGCACAGCCAAGGGGGCGGCCGTCCATACGGTCGCCTCACTTCCAATTATTCCCAGCTCCCACACCGCATCGGTAAACGGAAAGCCGAGTTGATAGCCAGCACCATGATGATCCTGAAGCACATCCAGGCCAAGATGAAGCGCCATGCCCCCAACAAGGTTCCAAAAAACGAGGCGGCGTTGGCCCACATCAAAAAACAGACACAACAAATAGGCCAGAAAGAACAAACCAAACGGCTGATGAAGCGGTTGCCACATGGTCAACACCTGTGGCGGCAAAGCCACAAGATGGAGATGAACCCAGGTCAACACGATGGCCGGAATCCGAGAGAACACATCGGGCACAAATGTCCCCAAGACGAAGACTGGACAAAAATGCCATCGGGTGCCTGCTTTGAGCAGCACTGCAGCAGCGCCATGGGTGAGCAAATCAGCCACGAAGCACCACCCGTTTGTTTTGAAAAGAGAAAACCCGAGGCAAGACCAACAGACCCAACCCGAGAGCGAAAACACTCAACAAGGCCTTCGCTTTTCGCCATGGGTGTGGCACACGAGCGGTTTCAACCACCACTGCGTCATGGGCCCGAAAATAGCCCTTAACCGTGACAGTGGCCCCCACCTTCAGCCCGCTGGGGTCTCCAAAAACCGGCACACCTGCGACACTCTTTGAAATTTCGTACATATCTGCATTACGAATACGTGTGACCGTCCACAAGGGAAACAACAGGGCCACTCCATCCTTGGCCTGTGGGGCGCGCAAGGCAGCGGGGTAGCCCTTGTCTTGGGCAGCAGACACAAAGGAGAAGTGAACACACAGGATGCCAAGCGCCAAAGCGCTCACCCACAGCTTCAATCCCCTGGCCTGATCTGAGAACATGTTGATGAGGTAGCCCCGAGGGGTCGAGCCCGCTACGATGTTAGCAATTCAGGATGGTACACGTGAACACAGCATTCACCATTTGGTGCACAGGCCTGCCTTCCTCTGGAAAGTCTGGCCTCGCCGACGCCCTGGGCCCAGCCATCTCTAGCCGTGGCTTTCAGGTGGAGGTCATCAACTCAGGCCGCATGCGGCGCACCCCGCTGGGGGCTTCATTGGGCTTCTCGAAAAACGACCGAGACACGAACCTGCGCAGGCACGCATTTGCATCCAACCTGTTGGTCAAAAATGGCGTAGTGGCCATCGTTTCGGCTGTGAGCCCTTATGCCGCCACCCGCGCAGCGATTCGCAATGAGCTCGATCGGTTTCTAGAGGTCTTTGTCTCCACGCCCAAAGCAGCCTGTATCGAGCGGGATGTCGATGGCGCCTGGGCCAAAGCCCTAAATGGGGAGATTCGAGACTTCACCGGCGTTGACGCACCCTATGAGGCACCCGTCGATGCCGATGTGGAGGTCGACCTTTCTCAACTGAGCGTCGAGGCCGCAGTACAGCGAGTCATCCTCAAGCTTGAAGACCTCAAATGGGTAGCCCCACTCCAAAACCGAGGCACCGAGGACGACCGACTGCTCGACCCTGGCCTGTAGGCACCGAGGGCCTCATCAGTTGACCTGAAAACCCTCGGCGACCAACGAGCCGATCATCGATGCAGCCGCTACTCCCGCAGCACGAAGCCCGTCGACCAAAAACTGGGCCTTTTCTGGAGCCACAGCAAAAAGCAAACCACCGCTGGTTTGAGGGTCGCCGAGCAATTGCTTTTGGACGTCTGAAATGCTGGGTGCCCACTCAACGGAGGCACCAAAGTGCGCAAGGTTTCGCCCCGTAGCACCCGGAGCAATACCCAACGCTAGGGTTTCCCAGGCGCCATCAAGGACGGGCAAGGCAGACACATCGATCTCCAATCCCAAGCCAGCGCCGTGTGCCATCTCTATCGCATGACCCAGCAACGAAAAGCCCGTCACATCCGTGGCAGCACGAACACCGACCGTGGCTGCGACATCGGCTGCGGCCTTGTTGAGACTCACCATACTTTCAATGACATTCGCCGCCACGGCGGCACTGACGGCCCCCTGTTTTATCCCAGAGGTGAGGGTGCCCGACCCCAAAGCCTTGGTCAAAACCAACACATCTCCCACCTGCCCCCCACTATTTCGCCACAGCTTGTCAGGATGAACAACGCCAGTGACGCTCAAGCCAAACTTGGGCTCGGCATCGTCGATGCTATGACCGCCAACGATTTGAATGCCAGCCTCTGCGCACACGGCAGCACCGCCAGCCATGATTTTCGCCCCCACTTCGACGCCTAGCTTCGCCAAAGGAAGCCCCAAGATGGCAAGCGCGCAAACAGGCTTTCCACCCATCGCATAAATATCCGACAAGCTGTTGGCCGCCGCTATCCGCCCAAAGTCGTAAGGGTCGTCAACGATGGGCATAAAAAAGTCGAGGGTCTGAATGACAGCAATCTCATCTGATAGACGAATGACAGCGCCGTCATCCCCGGTTTCTAAGCCAACCAGGATATTCGGATCTGCAAGCCGAGGCAGAACTTCGATGATTTTTTCTAGGTCACCCGGACCTAATTTGCAGCCTCAACCACCGCCGTGACTGAACTGGGTCAATCGCACATCCATCTTGTACTTCCTTATACCCACGAGGTGAGCACTAATTCTTGTATCGACACAACGCCCTTTAGAGTATCTTCGTTCGGTATCTAGAACCACTAGGCAAAGGAGCCTCGACATGCGAATCATTCTTTCTCTAATTTTTTGT
>DBIS01000107.1:11105-11240 GCA_002296975.1 Deltaproteobacteria bacterium UBA796
AAGGAGCCTCGACATGCGGATCATTCTTTTTCTAATTTTTTGTGGCTGCGGAAAGGGCATCTTAGGAGACCTGGACTCTGGCGCTGTGACGGACACTTCGGAATCGTCAACGAACGACGCCGATGCTGACGCCGA
>DBIS01000108.1 GCA_002296975.1 Deltaproteobacteria bacterium UBA796
GTTCACAGCACCGAGGCGGACCGGCCGACAGCGCTTCGGCTCTCGCGGCACATCGCTGAATCCTTACCCAAGCTTGCTGCGCGGCTGGATGTGGCGGTCGGCAACCGAATCAATGTGGTGGTGGCCCCCACCCAGGCTCTTTTTCATAGCTTACAGCCCGGACGCTCTCCAGACTGGGCCGATGGGACGGCTTGGCCAACCCGTGGACTTATATTTTTGCGGGTGCCCAAATTAAGAGGGCACACCACCACCCGCCTGGAGACTGTCCTCGACCACGAGATCGTCCATGTGCTTCTTGGTCGGTCCTTTCAAGGCCGTCCAGTACCCAGATGGCTGCAAGAGGGCACCGCTCAGTTGATGGCTGGGGAATACTCAGCCGAGACCACAGCGACCTTGGCCGCGGGGGTGTTTGGAGACAACCTCATAAACCTTCAAGCCCTCTCCCGGGGGTTCCCAAAAAGTGCGCTGCGGGCCAATTTAGCCTACGCACAGTCGGCTGATCTTGTGGCCTATATTCGCAATACTTACGGCGAAAAATCGCTTCAACGTTTGATTCATGAAATGTCAGGTGGCGTAGATTTTGCCCCCGCCATGCGCATCGCGACCGGCGATGTTGTCGACGACATCGACAAAGCCTGGCGGGCAAGGCTAACCGACTCGCCATTCAGCCTTGCGCCCTTGATGTCGGAAGGCATCTGGTGGGGTCTCGGCGCCTTTTTGGTTCCGTTGGCCTGGCTATCAGTGCGGCGCCGAAACAAGGTAAAAGTGGATCGGTGGAAACGCGAGGAGGTCATTGAAGAGGCGCTGTATCATGCGATCGCTGAGAATTTTGGGCTGGACGACGGGGGGGGGTCAGACCCAGATTTGTGCGGCCAAAATGACAGCGAACCTTCCTCGACGTCCACGCCTTAGCGCCAAGACCCCGTCTTAACCGAAAGGTCATGCGCTTAGACGTTGTGCAAAAATAACCCAGTTATATCCGGCATTAATGCTAAACGATAGCCCGCACAGAATCGGGTCTGACCCCCTCGATGCCCCGCGCAGCGCCCGCAATCTCAACCAAACGCTCCGCAGCCAACTCCCCGACTGTGTCGTCGGCTGGGCGTCTTGCCACCGTATACACCTGCACCGCCTTGATATGCCCGCCGGCCTGGACCACACTGGCCAAGCGCCCAACCCAAGCTTCAACCTCGGCGTCACTCGGCCCCACACCATTAAAGGTGTGGAACATGCTTTGAATCACCACCCCATAGCGTTGAGCTGCGAAGCTGATGTTCTCCAACACCCGCTCAAAACTAAAACCCGTCCCATCCACGCGTTTAAACCAATCCGCCGTCCCCGCGTCAAGTTTGGCCCAGATCTCAGCCCCAGCCTGATGAAGCAAGTCCATACCTTCGCGAACACGCGGCCGATCAAACAAAGAGGCATTGCTCATCAAGGTCAACGGCACCCGTCGCAAGCCATGCGCAGCCCTCACCGCAATCACAGCCTTGACGCTCTCAACAAAGTCCGGTGATGCCGTGGGCTCGCCGTCTCCTGCAAAGCAAATGTCTCCCACTCGGCGCAAACCCAAAGCGGTGGTGTCAAAGGGCGGTCGTGCCCACAAGCTATCATCGGCCACCCAACCCAATAATGTGTCGAGCTCCACCCCAAGCCGTTGGCAATCTATTCGCTGTTCTCCACCAATTTCACGCCGATCGACCTGGCAGTAAGGACATGCAAAATTACAGATTTTATCCGGGTTTAAATTGAGCCCGATGCTAAGCCCGCCCACCCGACGGGACACCACCGCGTACACGTACCTATTGTCATTCAAGCTGCGGCTGTGGTCGCTAAAGTCGAGTGTTCGCATGCTGAGTCCATAACCAGGGATTGCCGAGAGCGAGTTGCGCGTTAAGCCGCCGATTCAATCTATATGGAGGACATCATGCGTTCACTTTTTCTTTTGGCTTCTCTCTCTCTCGGCTGTGCCAACGGCACCGCTGGTACATCCACCCCAGGTGAGATCGCCGCCACCGGAAAAACCCTGGTGACCGTCAACGGCAACCCCATCACCCAAGGCATGGTCGACGCCATGATCGAGCAAATGCCAGAACGCATGCGCCAACAACTCGAGATGACCGGCCAAATGGGCCAACTCCAAGAGCAATTGGTCATCGGCGAACTGCTTTACCGCGAAGCCCTCAAGCGCAACTTGCACAAAGAGCCCGCCATTCAGACCACGATTGCCCTCGCTACCCGCTCCGCAATGGCACAGTCATTGATGGAAACTGTGATCAAAGAGCGCACGACCGACGAAAAGGTCAACGGCTACTATGAAGACCACAAGGTGCAATACGCTCGCCCCCAGGTGAAAGCCAGCCACATCCTGGTCAAAGAGGAAGCCCTCGTCAAAGAGATCAAAACAAAGCTCGATGGCGGTGACGACTTTTCGGCCCTCGCCAAGGCCCACAGCGTAGACCCTGGCTCCAAAAACGATGGTGGCTCCCTCGGCTGGTTTAAAAAGGCCGATATGGTGGGTCCCTTCGCCGAAGCCGCATTCGCCGCCGATAAGGGTGTCGTGACGGCACCCATCCAAACCCGTTTTGGCTGGCACATCATTAAAGTCGACGACAAACGCGAAGAAATCCCACTCGATGAGGTCCGCGAAGAAATCGAAGGTGCAATCGGCCAAGAACTGGCCCAGGCATATATCGAAGAGATCAAGACAGGCGCCACAATCGTCGAGGCCAAAACAGCCCCGGCACCCAAAACAGCAGAGGCAGCTGAGCCCAAAGCAGACGACGCCAAAAAATGAGCGTTGAGAAAAAGTGGGCGCTCATTTTGGGCGTCTCATCTGGATTTGGTGCCGCCTGTGCCCGCCGTCTTGCAAAAGATGGTTGGGACATTGTCGGCGTCCATCTTGATCGCCGAGGTACTTTGCCAATGGCCGAGGCCTTAGCGGACGAAATCCTTGCCATGGGACGGTCGGTCCACTTTTTCAATGGAAACGCTGCTGACGATGGTTTTCGCGCACAAACCGTGAGCACCATCAAAACGATCATCACCGAATCCAGTGGCAATATTGGGCTGGTGCTGCACTCCTTGGCCTTTGGCACACTCACCGGGCTGGTTCCTGTCAATGAAAGCCGAGCCGTCACTCGAAAACAACTCGAGATGACCATGGATGTCATGGCCAACAGCTTGGTCTACTGGACCCAAGATGTGGTGGCAGCCGACATCATCGGCCCGGCGCGCATCTTCGCCATGACCTCTGAAGGCAGCGAAAAAGCCTGGCCATTATACGGCCCAGTCTCCGCCGCAAAGGCCGCCTTAGAGTCCTATGTGCGCCAACTCGGCCACGAACTCGCAGACAAGGCCATCACTGTCAACGCCATCATGGCCGGGGTCACCCGCACCCCCGCTCTCAGCAAGATTCCGGGTGCCGAGGCTCTCGTCGCCAAAGCTGTGGCCAAAAACCCGTACGAAAGACTCACCCAACCCGAAGACGTCGCCGAGGCCATCGTCGCCTTAGCGAAACCGGGCACCCACTGGATCAACATGAATGTGATCCGCATCGATGGCGGCGAAAGCTCGTCCGCATGACCAAAGGAAGCATAATGCGCATCACTATAATCACCCTCTTGTTGATGGCCTGTGGCGCCACCACCACCGCTCAATCCACCGACCCTGCAGCCCCTGCAGCCCCAGTCACCGTGGCGTCATGGAATGGTGGGACGATTTCAAACCTCGAGCTTGACGACAACATCTCCACCGAGTTGACCAAGCTCAAGGCGGAGTTTGTGGGCTCAACTCACGAGGCGCGCCAAAATGGGCTCGACGCCATGATCGGCGAGAAAGTCCTCGAGGCCGAGGTTAAAAAGCGTGGCTTGGACGATATCGAAGCCCTACTCAAGGCCGAGGTGAGCGACAAGGTGGCAGCCCCGAGCGAAGAGGAAATCGCGAGCTTTTATCAAGTCATGGCCCGGCGTATGGGCGGCCGCTCACTCGACGAGGTTCGCCCCTCCATCGTGACTGAAATCCAAAGGCGCGGAACCGCTGAGCGTTTTGAGGCCTTTATGGGTGAGATGCGCAAAGCATACAAGGTCGAGGTGAGCCTCCCTGCACCAAAAATGCCACGGATTCCCATCTCCGCTGACGACGACCCCTTCATCGGTCCCGAAGATGCACCGATTACCATCATCCAGTTCGCAGAGTTTCAGTGCCCTTACTGCGGCCGCGCCAAAGAGATCATGGACCAGGTGATTGAAAAATATCCGGGCAAAATTAAAATGGTCCACCGCGACTTCCCTTTGAGCTTTCATGACAGGGCCATCCCGGCCGCGGTGGCTGCCAACTGTGCGAATGAGCAAGGCCAGTATTGGCCCATGTACGACGCGCTGATGTCCAACCAACGCGCCCTGACCGACGCTGACCTGCTCGGGCATGCCACAAAACTCAAGCTTGACTTGGACAAGTGGTCCACCTGTCTCAAAGACCCCGCACAAGTCGCTGAGGTCCAAGCTGACTTCGAAGACGGCTCTAAAGCCGGCGTTCAAGGTACCCCAGCCTTCTTTATCAACGGAATCTTCTTGAACGGTGCGGTGCCCCTCGAGCAATTCACGACAATCATCGACGCTGAGTTGCTCGAACTCGAAGGTTGATTCTTAACACCCACTTGCACCCACACCATGTCTCGGGCATGCTGTGGGTGCATGGAGGAATGCAATGCTTCGATATGGACTGATTACCGCGAGCCTCGGCTTCGCTCTCCTGGTGTCTTGCGGCACCAAAGATGATCCCTGCGGCGAAGGAAAAGCCCGCGCCGATGACGGAAACTGCTACCCATTCGGCGCTGACACCGGCAATGGCCTGCCTGGCGATGACGATGGCGGCTCTGATGCAGACCTCGATGTCGATGTCGATGCTGGACCCCCTCCCG
>DBIS01000405.1 GCA_002296975.1 Deltaproteobacteria bacterium UBA796
GAGGTGATGATTCGGTCGGCCTCAAGTGATGAAAGGACGGCCATGGCCTGGCTGTCGACCAGCACAACCATGGCTCCGGCCACGATGCCGAGGGCGATGATGACCTCCAAGAGCGTAAAGCCTTTGCGTGAAGCGTTCATCGGAGTTGTGGCCCGTCTTCTGGGAACCACTCAAGGCTCTTCTGTGGGTCGATCAGATCTGTGGTCATCACAATGTCGCCAGAGATGGGCATCACTTCGATGGTCCAACCGTCTTCAGGGTCTTCAATGCCCACAACCCGCACGACGGTGTGCTCGGCGGTCCCGTCGGGGAACACGTAGGTGTAAGCGATGGCCTCATCCTCGGGCTCTTCGGGGGGGCCGTCTTTGCTCGGTCTGACGCCCTCTTCTTCGTATTGAGGGGTATAGACAAAGGCGAATTGTGTGCCATCAGGCAATGGTTTGGCCACATCAAAGCCAACATCGAGGCCCGCTAAGCCACTAAAGCGGCCCCTTTTGGCGAGTACATCCTCTGCTTTTCCTTCTTCTACCTCGCGTTTGGTAAAGCGTGACATGGCGCTCTCGAGGTCTTCATCGAACTGCTCCCGGGCCTCGGGGCTAGAAAAAACCATCGTGTTTGGGTCGCCAGCCTCTACTGCCCATGTGCCTTGGTCCAGATTGTAAACCATGCGAAAAGCGACATTTCTGAGTGCGGCTTCGTCGAGAAGCCATGTGTAGGTTTGGACGATCTCCTTTGCCGCAGCGCGCTGCTTAAGATCTAGGATTCCACTCATTGCCGGCAAACCGATCGCTGCGATGGTGGCCATCAAAGCGAGCGCCACCATGATCTCGATGAGAGTGAGACCATGGCGATGGGTGCGGGTGTTGGCGAAATCAAGGGGCAAATGGACCTACTCGAGTTCCCAACTCTTGATGTCAGCAGCGTGTTCTTCACCGCCATCTTTTCCGTCAGATCCCATGCAAACCAGTTCGTATTTTGCGTCGGAGTGGGTGCCAGGAGAGAAGTACTTGAACTCATTTCCCCAAGGATCTTTGGGGATTTTATTGCCTGCAAAAAATCGGCGTGCACCATCGAGTCCGTCGGAGGTGGATGGGTATTTTCCCTTGTTTTTGAGGGCGTACATTTGAAGTCCCGAGCCGATTTGCTTCATTTGCAAGCGAGCGGCGTCGGCGGAGTTATCGTCGAGTGCGTCGGTGAGGTTTACGGCGATGACCGTACCGAGTACCCCGAGCAAGGCGATAACGACCATGATCTCGATGAGGGTCAAGCCCCTTCGTGATGCGCGAATAAAGATATGAGGTGTGCTTTTCATGAGGACTCCAATGCCAAGGCTATTTTGCGATGGCGGACATATTGAGCATGGGAAGAAGGATGGACAGGGCCACAATGGCCACGATTCCGCCCATGACGACAATCATCACGGGCTCAAGGATAGAAGTGAGGCCTTCAAGTGTGCGTTCGACCTCCTGGTCGTATGCGTCTGCGACCTTGCTGAGCATGGGCTCGAGCTCACCGGTTTTTTCGCCGATGTTGATCATGTGGGTGACCAAAGGTGGAAACTGGCCGGACGCCTTGAGGGGCTCTGCGATGGATTGACCCTCGGCGATATTCCTGCCGGCCTTTTCGATGGCCATGGCGATAATATCGTTGCCTACAACTGTCTTTACGATGGATACCGCGGTGAGGATTGGGACACCGGAGTCCAATAAGGTGGACATTGTGCGACAAAAGCGACTGACAGCCACCTTGCGGTTGACATTGCCGATGACGGGCATTTTGAGCAAAATCCCGTGCCATTGGGTTTGGCCCTCGGGCTTGCCGACCCAACGTCTAAAGGCGACCACCATGGCGATGGCGATGGCGAGCGGGATATACCATTGACCGATCAGAAAGTCCGAAAAGGCCATTACAGCCCGAGTCAGTGCAGGAAGGGTGGTGTCCATGGTCTCGAAGACCCGCTTGATGCGGGGAATGACGCCAACGAACAAGCCGATGATGATCAAGCCGCTGACGCCGCCCATCAAGGCTGGGTAGGTGAGGGCCGTGACGATCTTTCCACGCAGGGCCACTTGAGCCTCGGTGTAGTCAGTCAGGCGCTGAAGCACGGTGACGAGCGACCCGGACTGCTCACCTGCACCCACCATATTGATGTAAAGCGGGCTGAAGACATCGCTGTGGTCGCCCATGGCCTCTGCGAGGGTGGCACCTTGGTTGACCTTCTCTCGAATGTCTCGAAGAATGCGCTCGAGTTTGGGCTTTTCGACCTGGTCGATCAAGGCGGTAAGGGCCTCGACGATGGGGATATTGGCGCCAATCAAAGTTGAGAGTTGTCCTGTTAGGGCGCAGACGTCCTTGACGGTGACCCGTTCAAAATACTGAGCAAAGTCTATCTCGAGGTTGAGCCCTGTTCCTTTGGTGGCACCCTTTTCTTGGGCGTCAACAGCGGTAGGGAACACCCCTTGTTTACGCAGCTTGGACCTTGCGGACTTGGCGTTGTCGGAGTCGATGATGCCCGAAACCTCGGTACCGGCGGCATTGAGCCCTTTATATTGAAAAATGGCCATAGATTACCCGGCCCCGCCCGATTCCTCCTGGGTGACACGGCGCACTTCATCCAAGGAAGTGATGCCTTCGAGTGCCTTGCGGATCCCGTCGTCTCTGAGGGTCTTGAGCCCACGTTTTACGGCGAGATTTCGGATAATGCCGGTGGGCTCGCCCGAGACGACCAATGCCCGGATTGGGTCGTCGATAATGAGGAGCTCGTAGATTCCCGAACGCCCTGAATATCCTTTTTGGCTGCATTCCTCACAGCCA
>DBIS01000169.1 GCA_002296975.1 Deltaproteobacteria bacterium UBA796
GTCAGCGTCGGCGTCGGCATCTGCGTCTGCGTCAGCATCAGCGTCGGCATCTGCGTCAGCGTCTGCGTCAGCATCAGCGTCGGCATCTGCATCGGCATCAGCGTCCGCCTCAAGCACCGCACCACTGTCGGAGGCCGTTTTAGACCCACACCCCATCAAGCACAAAAAAACAAGCCAGTTTAAACGCATAGTAAAACCCAAAAATTCCTATTTCGAGGTCTATCGCTTTAAACAATCCGCAGCTTGTAAGGATTTTTTGTGGCCTTGGATTCCTTGCTCGCCAGCACCTTGGCCTTGTCGAGCCAACCCTTCATGATCTCATTATCCGGCTCAAATGAGAGCGCGAACTGGATGTTCATCACACATCCTTTGTAGTTTTTATCCTCCCAATCCTTGAGCCCCATATGCCAATACTTCTCGGCCTTGGGGTCACTCGCCGCATGTTCGGGATTGTCTGCCTTCAACCGCTCTTTTTCTGCGATGGCGAGGGCCTCCTCGGTCATCCGCAAAATACCGGTCTTCATAATCTCATCGTATTGGGTACGCTTGTCTGGGTCAGACAAATGCTCGGTAGCCTCTTTGACCCGCTGAAAAATCTCAGTGGCCATCGCCGACAAGGCCGAATCACCCATCGCACTGATCCGATCGGGGTGGTGCTCGCGCGCCGCCACCCGAGAGGCCGGCTCTATCTCACCTTGAACGCAGTCTGGGTCAATCTGGAGCAAGCGATAGTAATCCAGCTCATCCAAAATCTCATGCAGCGTGTTGACCGCTATGCGGCGTTGAACACTGGGGTCCATTCTTCCTCCATCTTGGCCAGTTTACCCGACCTACCCTAGTCCGTCACATCATCCTCTTCACCCAAAACAAGATCATCATCGTCCAAGTCCAGATATTCGTCTTCACCGCTCAAGCCATCTGAATCAAAGCGCAGCTCATCTACCTCATCCCGAGATAAATTCGAGGACGACTCCACACGCATCTCTTTGCTTGAGCCCGTCCCCGAAGCCGTGGCCACAACACCAACCATGCCGTCGGCGTCAATATTAAAGGTGACCCGCACCTTAGCGTGCCCCCGAGGCCCAGCCTCAAGCCCGTCGAGAATGAACTCTCCCAACAAATAGTTGCTGCGAACCTCTCGGGCGTCACCCTGGTAAACCTTTATCCGAACCTCTGTCTGGCCGTCACGAACCGTATGAAACACCTTGGAGGCCGAGGTGGGGATGGCGGTATTGCGCGGAATGATCCCATCCATCATGTCACCGACAGTCCGAACACCGAGGGTTTGTGGGGTCACATCGAGCAAAATGGGTGCCGGCTCATTGCTCACCACCGTCAACTGCGCCGCCTGAATGGCCGCACCACAAGCCACGACCTCATCGGGGTTGATGTGGTCGATTGGATCTTCTCCAAAATACTGGGCAACAGCCTCTTTAATGATGGGAAAATGCGTCATCCCCCCAACCAAAACGATGCCATCCACCTGGGCTGCCGATAAGCCGGCCTGAGCAAGCGCATCATCACACACCACAAATGTCCGTTGAATCAAAGGCATGCACAAGCGGCGTGCCATCGTCCGATTGAGACCCGCCTCAACATCCACCGGCACCCCACTGGCTGCTCGGGCCAAACCCACGATGGTCGTGCTCGCCTCTTCCTGCTCAGTCAGCTGAACCTTGAGATTTTCAGCCGCAATTTTTAGACGAACATTCGTCTGATGGTCCGTCGCTATCGCCCCAAGACCCTCCACCTCGAAAGCCTTGCGAATATGGTCTGCGATGACTTGATCGAAGTCATCACCACCCAAAAAGGTGTCTCCTGCGGTAGACAAGACCTCGATCACATCATCGCCGATTTTCAGAACAGACACATCGAAGGTGCCGCCCCCCAAATCGTAGACCACCACACGTTGGTTTTGGTTGCGCTCATAACCATAGGCCATCGCCGCTGCGGTGGGCTCGTTGATGATGCGAAGGCATTTTAGGTTCGCGATCTGAGCGGCATCTCGGGTGGCTTGGCGCTGTGCATCGTTAAAATAGGCGGGCACGGTAATCACAGCCGAGTCCACGGTCTCACCCGTAGCCGTCTCGGCGATTTTCACCATATGGACCAAAATATGCGCGCTGATTTCAGGGGCGGTGTAGGTCTTTCCCGCCGCCCGAATCCGCGCGTCGCCACCATCACCCTCAAAGAGACTCCAACCCACTTGCGCCCGAATCCGCTGGATTTCTGGGTCGCTATAACGCCGACCGATCAAACGCTTGGCCGAAGCGATGGTGGTGTCTGGGGCATAGGTCAACTGCTGACGGGCGATTTTGCCCACCACAGGCTGTCCACCATGGCCCAAGGCCACGACAGAAGGTTGGAGCCTGGCCCCGCCACTGTCTTCAAGAATCTCAGGCCCGCCAACCCGCATGATGGCGACCACGGAGTTTGATGTGCCCAGGTCTATGCCGACCGAAATTCCCATGACCGCTCCCGATTACTCCGAGCTTATCAACTCTGCCAAGATTTGAGTCATTTCAGAATGTAGTTTTCCATTGGTCGCCAATAATCTGGGTGCTGATAAATCCAGAGCGCCACCGGTCATATCGCTCACTTCCCCCCCCGCCTCTTGGACCAACAGTACCCCCGCAGCGACATCCCAGGGTTTTAAACCAAATTCCCAATACCCATCCACGCTCCCTGATGCGAGGGCCACAAAGTCCATGGAGGCCGCACCTGCCCGGCGAATGCCATGGCAGCAAACCAAAAAGCGGCGCATATACCGAAGATAGCGGTCTGCGTGTGCTGCGCGGTCGTATGGAAACCCCGTTGCCAACAACGCTTTGTCCACTGTGCTGGTTTTAGACACAGCCAAAGCACAGCCCTTCCCGAAAGCACCATGGCCGCGCTGTGCCGTATAGGGCTCTCCATTCACCGCATCAAAAATGCAAGCGACCTCCAAGACCCCATCCAACTCCAAGGCGATCGACACCGCATAGGATGGATAGCCATGTACAAAGTTTGTGGTGCCATCGAGGGGGTCGACGATCCATCGGGTGCGCAGTGTTTTGGCACCGCCGCTCTCTTCGGCGAACACTGGAATATCGGGCGTGTGGCTCGCCAAGACCGACAATATCGCTCGCTCTGCCGCCAGGTCGACCTGGGTCACCATGTCGATGGCACCTTTGTGGTGAATATTCAGGGCCTCACCCGCACCGTCACGAATAATCTCAGCGGCGACTCGGCCGGCTTGTATCGCCACATCAAGCAGGCCCATCACGCCCCCGTGCAAACCACGACACCATCTTTGACCACACAGGTGACCGTGGATGGGTACCGAAGCTGAACCGCACCCTGCTTGCCATCAATCACCACCCGACAGGTGGTGATGTCTGAAAACTTCCGGCGGGTGACCCCAACAAAACGCCCTGTCTGACCATCTCCGCAGGTCAAAACAGCCTCTGCGGCCATCGAACGAAAGGTGACATCAAACTCACCTGTGGGCAGCGGCGGGGGTGGCGGCGGCGGTGGGCGCGATGCCACCTTTTGAGCCTTTGAAGCCTTTGCACGGCGAGGGCTTACTTTTTGGGTCGCAGCTCGGCGACGCTTTTTACTTGCTCTCGGTTTAGCCTTTTCTGCTTCCTCTTCTTTGGGCGCCTCAGCCTCAACCGCGGGCGTAACCACAGTGGCCGCCGGGGTTTGGGACGGGTTTTGGCTGGTGTAATAAACCACCCCAACCAAGGCGAAGACACCCAATACCAAGAGCATGCCGACCACAGCCAACACCACGAGCAACCAAGGCGTTTGCTTGGCCGGGGCTGGCCGATGGGGAGGGGGGGACACTGTTTGAGTCACCGCCGGCGGGGGTGTGGGTCGTCTTGTTGGCGCTGCGGGCGCGGGTTTTTGGGCCTCGAGCTGGGCCTTCATCTCTGCCATTGCGGCCACCATCACCGGGTCGGCAGGCTTTCCGCTGATGGTCGAATCCGGCACCCATTGGACCTCTTTTGGATAGTCCGCCGGCGGCTTTGGCGGTGGAGGGACAAAGGGCGATCTCACCACCGATGGCGGCAGGCGCTGGGGCTGCGCACCGCCATCAAGGCGGGCATTGAGCGCTTGGCGCTGAAACATCTGGGAACCGGCGAGGTGGTCCTCACCTTCATCAAGCATCGAGGCGATTTTGTCTTTGCTCCAAAAAGCGGTGCACTCCCCTTTGACACTCGCGGATTGCCGGCGGGAGTATTGACCCGTCTTGTTAAACACCCGGCCGAGATCTGCGGGCGCGGCCAGCACCTCCGAAAGGGTGGGCAACTCCTCGTCGATGAGCCTCGAGCCGCCACTCCAGCGCTTTTTCGCCCACGCAGCCACGCCTGGGTCTCCCAGTTTTTGAACAACGCCTGCGAGCACATTGGCCACATCGAGCGGTGCTGGGCGCTCTGATGGGGTGTGGGCGAGCATGGAACATAAAAAATGAATCAGCGAATCTCGACCCGGCATCTGTCCGAGGGCTGACCAATCGATGGCCAATAATCGCTCGACGATCGCATCGTCATGGGCGTCGCGCTCACGGGGGATTGCACCCAAAGACTGTGTGGCGACAACCGCGTGCAAGACCACACCCAAGCCATACACATCCGAGGCTGGAAACATCGGCCGGCCTTCGGGTGCCCGCCCTTGTGCGCGCATGGGCCCATAGCCAGACAGACTCACAGCGCCTTTATCGTCGACATAAACATCGCCTGGGCTGATGTCGCCGTGCAGCGCTTTGTCCTCTTCAGCGATGGTCAAAACATCGGCCAAATAGGCGATCAGCTCCAAACTCGCACCCATGGGCATGGGGCCGTCCCGGACGATATCGGAGATGTTCACACCGGGCGGGGTGCCTTCATCAGTCAAAACTTGACCGGTATCGCCGGCTTCTCGGGTGTAATACCAGCTCACGTTCGGCCTTCCTTGAGTCTTATTTTTAGCACATTAGCCCGCAACAGATGCTTTGCTGAGGGCTTGAAGCAACAAGGCGCGGACGGTCTTTGCGTCTGCTCGCCCTTGAAACTCGCGCATCACCGCACCGATAAAGAAGCCCATCAACTTGCTTTCCCCCGCGACACACCGGGCCAACTCAGCAGGATGGGCCGCCAGCACAGCGTCCACGGCGACAGCGATCGCTTCGGTGTCATCGAGTCGAGACCATCCACGAGATGCGATGACGCTTTGAGCATCACCCCCTTCTTGGCACAAAATCTCAAAAACGGCTTTGGCCACATCGCGGGTGATCGTCCCGACATCAATCATCGACACCAAGCTGACGGTGTCGGCGGGCGAGATGAGCGCTGTCTCACTGGGGTGGGCATTAGACCAACGGGCAAAAGCACCCAAAACCCAGTTTGATATGTCTTTTGGTGCCCCACCTTCAGCGACCGCTTGTTCGAAGTGTGCCCGAAAATGCGCTTCTCCTCGCAGGGCCATAGCGTCTGCTTTTGACAGGCCATAGCGCGATTGGAAATCCGAAAAATCCGCGTCATCTTGATCGAGCAAATAGCGGTCGAGCGGTGTGGCCTCAAGTGCGGCCTCCGCCGATATGTGGTCGGCCTCGGTCACGGGCAGCGGGCCCAAATCTGGGCAAGGAAAATAGCGATAATCCGCAGCATCTTCTTTGCTTCGCATGGGATGACTTTCGCCGTCTGCCCACCCGCGTGTGGTTTGGTCGATCCGGCCGCCTTGTCCTAAAATCTCGCGTTGCCG
Source organism: Deltaproteobacteria bacterium UBA796 (assembly GCA_002296975.1). Classification (GTDB taxonomy): domain Bacteria; phylum Myxococcota_A; class UBA796; order UBA796; family UBA796; genus UBA796. Next base: position 5,725 of record DBIS01000169.1, read on the forward strand.
GGCGATTTCATGATTGATCGCGCGATTCAAAAAACGAAAACTGTTGATGTTTTTAAGCTCAACGCGAGCACCGAGCGGGCCGCCTTTGGGGGCGAGGCTCACGTTGGCATCGCACCGAAAGTGGCCTTTCTCCATATCGCCAAGGGTAACGCCCGCTGTGACCATCACCCGATGGAGCATGCGCATCCAAGCCTCGGCGGCGTCCGCACTGCTCAAATCTGGGCGGCCAACGACCTCAACAAGGGGGGTGCCGCCGCGATTGAAGTCGATGAGGGAATGATCATCGTGGTGGGTGAGCTTTCCCGCGTCTTCTTCTAGGTGAATGCGTTCGATCTCAAAGCGATGACGGCTGCCATCAACCAAAATATGCAACGCACCGCCGCTGCAAATCGGCTTATCAAACTGGGTAATTTGATAGCCTTTGGGCAAGTCTGGATAAAAATAATGCTTGCGAGAAAAGACCGAGGCATCGTTGATGGTGCAGCCCACAGCGAGCCCGGCCCGTACGGCGAGGGCGACGGCGTGATCGTTGACCACCGGCAAGGCCCCAGGGTGGCCCAAGCACACCGGGCACACCGCGGAGTTCGGGGCAGCCCGATAGGTGATGGGGCAGGCGCAAAACATTTTGGACACGGTGTTGAGTTGGCAGTGAACCTCAAGACCAATGGTGGGGACTAGCGCTGTCAACAGGTGCTCCGGGTCGTCGTATTGCCCCTAACATGACGAAAGACCGGTCAGCGGGATAGACGGGCGCTACCAACAGGAGTCGTCGATGGCCAAGGTATTTTTACCCAAAGGAACGCGGGATTTGATGCCCGCCACCATGAACCGTCGCTTGATGGTGATCGACACCGTCCGCGAGGTTTTCGCCCGATATGGCTTTGAGCCGCTTGAGACGCCAGCTTTTGAGCGCATCGAGACCTTGACCGGCAAGTATGGCGACGAGGGCGACAAGCTGATTTTCAAGATTCTCAAGCGGGGGGCTGGGGGAGAGCGCGGTGAGGTTGATCAGGCCTTGCGCTACGATTTAACCGTGCCGCTCGCTCGGGTGATGGCGATGAACCCGGGTATTCCGCTGCCTTTTAAGCGCTCGCAGATTCAGCCTGTTTGGCGCGCTGATCGGCCCCAAAAAGGGCGGTATCGAGAGTTTTACCAGTGCGATGTAGACACGATCGGCGCATCCTCACCGATTGCGGATGCAGAGTGCATCGCTGTGGTTCACGATGCGTTGATGGCTTTGGGGCTCACCGAGTTTAGGATTCGGATCAACCACCGCCAACTGTTGGCAGCGTTGGCCAAAGCGATCGGTGCCGAGAGCGAAGAAGCGAGCATGCTGGGCGCGCTTGATAAACTCGACAAAGTCGGCAGAATCGGTGTTGAAAAAGAGCTGATTGAGCGTGGATTTTCAGTCGACCAGGTGTCGAAACTTTGGGCATATATCGATGGTGCGACCATTCCCGGAGCGACAGAGGCTGAGGCCGAACTGCGGGTGATTATGCAGCTCGCACTCGATATGGGGGTGGACCCAGACCGGATGAAGCTCGACCGCACTTTGGCGCGGGGGCTCGACTATTACACCGGGCCGGTCTTTGAGACGGTGCTCGATGGTGAGTACAGCGGCTCGATTTCGGGCGGTGGTCGCTATGACGGACTGATCAGTATGTTTTCGGGCAAAGACGATGTGCCGGCGGTGGGTGTGTCTTTGGGTATCGAGCGGATTTTCATGTTGATGGAGGAGATGGGCTTGATGCCCGATACGGCCACATCGACCCAGGTGTGGGCGACGGTGTTTTCAGAGCAGACCCGTTCAGCCACCCTCGAGGCCGCAGCCACCTTGCGCGCAGCCGGTATTCGGGTGGCGGTGTCTACTCGGGTGGGCAAGCTCGGCAAGCAGTTCAAAGAAGCGTCCAGCAGAGGGGTGCCCTTTGTTTTGGTTTGCGGGCCAGATGAGGCTGCTGCCGGGATGGTGGTGCTGAAAAACCTCGCGACCGGCGAGCAGCTCAAGGGCGAGGCGGCACAGCTCGCGAGTGAGCTTGGGGGCTAGGGGGCGCGGCGGGGGGTCAGGCCCCAGCTGCCCCCAGCTGCCAAACGATCGCTCACTCCGTTCGCTTAATTAATCACCCCCACAGCACCCCAAGGCCGTGCGCTCCCACTCCGCCGGTGCGCATGTCCCTGGCGGCTTCGC
>DBIS01000046.1 GCA_002296975.1 Deltaproteobacteria bacterium UBA796
AGCAGCAGGCCTCGCCGACGGCACGATTTACCTGTACTTCAAAAATAAAGAAGACCTCCTCCTGTCCATTTTTGAAGAAAAGATGACGATGTTGATTAGCGAACTTCAGGTTTCGCTAGGAGCGGTCACCTGTCCTGTTGAAAAAATACAAATCTACGTCCGGCAGCATTTCAAGCAGCTAGAGGCGCACCCGCTGGTGGCCCAAGTGCTGCAAGTTGAGCTGCGCCAGTCTCATAAGTTTCTCCGTGAATACCGGCCGGAACCCCTGTGGGCTTACCTCAATCTTTTTGGCGATGCGGTGATCGAGGCTCAAGACAGGGGGTTGATTCGCCCTGAGGTCGATGCTTTCATCATCAAATGGGCGTTATTTGGTGCGCTCGATGAGTTGTCCATGCAGTGGGTGCTCACGCGAAACCGTGACCGTTTTGATCTTGAAAAGGCGGCCAGCCAGGTCGTCGACACTTTTTTCCGCGGCGTTTTGGTCGCAAAAAATGAGGAGTAATCCATGAAAGTTGGAGTCTGCATAAAACGGGTCCCTGGTTCGGACTCTCGGATCAACGTCGGTGATGACGCCCAAGGGCCCGATCTCGCCGATGTGGGCTGGGAAGTGAACCCTTATGACTCATTCGCCCTCGAGGAAGCCCTTCAACTTCAAGAGTCCGGGGCCGCCTCAGATGTAGTGGTGTTCACGGTTTGTGGCCCAGAGGGCGACGCAAAAATCCGCGATGCCCTGGCAATTGGCAAACGGGGCAAGTGTGGTGCGAGCAAGGCGGTCCGTTTGGACGACCCGGCCTTCGCTGGTTCAGATGCGATCGGTGTCGCGCGTATTCTCGCTGCTGCAGTCAAAAAAGAAGGCATCGACATGGTCATTGCCGGCAAGCAGTCCATCGATGGCGACTCCGCCCAGGTGCCGGCCATGATGGCCGAGATCTTGGGTTGGCCCTCGGTTTGTGAAGTCACCGATTTGGAAGTTGATGGTAGCGCCATAAAGGCATGGCGGGCAGCGGGCAGCGGTAAGCGTGAGGTTGTGGCTTTGAGTCTTCCGTGCGTGATTACCGCAGACAAGGGGCTGAACACCCCGCGTTATCCGACCTTGCCTGGCATCATGGCTGCTAAGCGCAAACCGATCGAAGTTGTCGATGCCGGGGCGTTGGGGCTCGATACCTCAACCGTGGGTGCCAGTGCAGCGCTGGTCACAGTCGCCAAGTGGAGTCCGCCTCCAGCGCGACCTCAAGGTCGTATTTTAGAGGGAGACGCTTCCGCTGTGGTCGCTGAGCTCATCACCTTGCTTCGTGACGAAGCGAAAGTGCTTTAGGAGGTACAATTATGGCAAGCGGAATTCTTGTTGTTTGTGAACACGAAGACGGGGCCCCGAAAAAGACGGCCTATGAGTTGCTTTCCAAGGCACGTTCCTTGGCGGCTGAACTCGGCGGCGACGTCAGCGCAGTGGTTATCGGTAGTGCCAATGCCGCCAACTTGGGCGAATATGGTGCTTCGGTGGTTTACACCGCTGATGGTTCCGAGTTTTCATCGGATGGTACTGGGTCGTGGGCTTCGGCTTTGGCTGCAGCCATCGTTGAGGCTGATCCTGCCGTGGTGCTTGGTGCTGCAAGTGTGGATATCCGTTCAGCTTTCCCTCGGTTAGCAGTGCGGATCGGCGCGGGCATGGCCAGTGATTGTACCGACTTATTTATCCAAGACGGTGTGTTGATTGCACGGAGGCCCATGTACGCTGGCAAGGCATTTGCGGATGTCAGCATCAGCTCTTCTGTGGCCTTGTATTCAGTCAGGCCCAACTCATTCCCAGGGGCGGCACCGGTTGGTGGTAGTGCCACGGTGTCTCCGCTTTCCGTGAGCCATAGTGAGGCGGAACTGGCATCCAAAATTGTCGGTGTTGAGGCGCCTAAAAGTGAAACCATCGATCTCACAGAGGCGAACCTCATCGTGTCAGGTGGACGTCCAGTAGACTCGAGCGAAAACTTTGATCGCTTGATTCGTCCGCTTGCAGAGGCCTTGGGTGCCACTGTTGGCGCCAGTCGTGCGGCGGTAGATGCTGGCTATGCGCCACATAATGAACAAGTGGGACAGACCGGAAAGGTGGTCAACCCAAGCTTGTACATTGCTGCTGCGATTTCTGGTGCGATTCAACACCTCGCCGGCATGCGGACATCACGGGTGATCGTCGCCATCAACAAAAATCCAGAGGCTCCCATCTTTCAGCACGCCACCTATGGCATTGTGGGCGATATCTTCGAGATTTGCCCCTTGCTGACAGAAGAGGCCAAGCGACAGGGGATCGGGCGCTAGTTTTGGTCTGATTTCCGACTACAATTTCGATGGAGCACTGACACCTCTGCCACTCGGCGGCGGTGCAGTGATACGATTGGCCCCGAGGGGGAGAATCTTGACGACCAGTGGCGATTCAGGTCCCTCGGCCTTTCGGTTTTCGAGTGTGTTGCGAGGGTTGGTCGAGGCCGGAGATGCCCGTGGGGTGATTCGCCTCGTCGAGCGTTGGTTGGAGTATGGGACGGTGAGCCAGCGTGCTCGGATTGCCCAGTCCCGTGCATTTTTAGATTTGTGCTTGATGGACCGCGCTTGGGTTTGCCTGCGCGAGGCTGCCATCGCCGATCCAAGTTCGACGGAGGTGCAGCTGCTAACTGCGACGATGTTTATAGAGCGAGGATGGCCGGTCAAGGCTGCTGAATTGCTCGATAAACTCAGCCTCGAGGGTGTCGGTGACGATGTCAGGCGGCAGTTTGCCACACTCCGCGCATCGGCTGCGGGTCCACCAAAGTTGCCCCCTTCAGACGTCACAGCGCTGGAGCGGGCGGGGGATGGCGAAAAACTTGTGGGCCTCGCGGAGCGTTATCTTGCTGTGGGCATGATCGTGCGGGCAGAGCGTGTGCTTGAGCGGCTGCTTCGGGATGGGTTTTCTCCCCCGCGTGTATCCGATTTATTATGGGCGCTTAGGGGTGATTTCGTAAGCGCTGGCCAGTCCACAGCCGCGCTTTTGGACGAATTGGCAGACGATGGCCTGAGCGCTGAGTGGGGTGGAGTCGAGCGTACCGATGCCCTGGGTGGCCGTGAGGTGACCGCCCATGTAGACGTCGAAGCGCTCAACGCGGCCACGATGCCTGAGTCGGACAAACAGGCGTTTCCTGCTCTCTTTCGGCGCGATGAGCATGCAGTGGACTTTTCTGACACCGATGGCGGTGAGGTCACAATGGCCACGGTGCTGGCAGTGCCCGACGATACCGACCCGGTGCGACATTCCGCCGACCCTGGCCTTACCCCAATTCCTGGTCACGGCGATACCCGAATAATGGAGGTCATTCACGGGAAAGATGGCGTCGATTTTTTACAGGTTGATGGCCGTATTCACAAACGGAAGGGTGCTGGACGGTCCACGAGCCTAGATTTGGGCGCCCACAGGGCGGCCATGTTGCCCCCAGAAAATGAAACCCACCTAGAGGATGAGGACAAAGAGCTGATCGTTCTTACTCGGCGTGAGGGTAGTGGTCTACAGCCGCGGTCCCGAAAGCGTGGACTGGACAAGCTTCTTCGAAAATCGATTCATACACAAGCCCCCCCGCCCACGGTGTATTCCCAGGAGAACGCTGGGATATTATCGACGATAGAGGAGAGGGCTGGGGTCGACCCTGACACTGACGATCTGGCTCAAAATGTCACTTCGGCCCGGCAACGTACCCAGCAAATGTTGGTGGGAATGGCCGCTATTGCAGGGCTGACGGCAGCGTGTGGCTGGCTTGTCGTCGCTGTTCTACACTGGGTCGCAGGAGGCCAAATTATTGCTGAGGCGCATCAAGCGGTCGCCAGTGCGGACTTTCGGACCCTTCAAGAGATCGAGGTCAAGCTCGAGAGCCAGATAGAGATGGAGCGGGCACCAGTAGAGGTGAGAAAGATTGAGTTGGCGCTGATTCAGACTGTTTTGTGGTTTCAATACACAGGAGACGCAGAGCGGATGACGGCGGCACAAGATGGTTTTGCCACCGCCCGTGCTGGAGGTGCACCCGCTGAGGAAATTGCTTTGGTTGAGGCGTATTTACGCTTGGCGATGGGAGATGTCGCCAAGGCTCGGGTGTTGGTGGACCGACTGGAGGTCGACGATGTGTTGCACCGCGACATCGTGGCGCGGGTGGCTTTACATGTTGCGAGTGATGAGGAGTCTCAGGCCCTTTTGGATAGATTGGGGCCGCTGGGTGTGGACACACCGCTTGTGGAGCTGTTGTCTCGAGAATCGCTCGCGACTGTCATGGATGACATGGGCGTTGCAGAGTCCTTGAGGGTGCGGCTCCTCGCCGATCACGCCGACAACCCGTTTGTTCAAATTGTACGGTTTAATGAGCAGTGGGATGATGTGGGGGTCAGTGCGTCTTTGGCTTTGCTTGCGGATGTGATGGAGACGTTACCGGGGCCGGTCGCGCCTCGGCAGGAGGGCAGGCTTCATGCTCAGCGCGCTCAGCTCCTTACAGAGGGCGGAGAGTTCGAATTGGCGGAGCAATCATGGTCTGCGGCCCTCCTTCTTGATCCATCCCATCCTCGGTATTTGTATCGTGCTGCCTCGGAGCGCCTCAGTAAAAATGGGGTGGTGGGTGCGCTTGACGATATTGACCGTTGCCTCGGCGCGAGGCCATGGGATTACTCATGCCGGAGCGCCATGATTCAGACGCTCATAGAGCTTGACCGTTTGGAGACTGCACGGCGAACAGTGGATGCTTGGAGGGATATGCGGACGCCAATTTTGGCAGCCTGGGTGTCTTTGGCCGAGGGTGAAAATGTGAAGGCTTTGGCTGTTCTTGAAGGTGAGGGCGGTACTTTGGTGGCCTATATCCGAGGCATGGCCATGTATGGTGAGGGCTCTGGCCAGGCTTCGGCATTATTGGGTCAGGTTATCGAGGCCTGGTCAGATATTCCCGATTATATGACCCGGGTTTTGGTGGGTCGGGCACGGGTGGCAAGGGCCATACTCGATGATCCCCTCGCTGATGTTGAGCTTTTGGTTCGGCAATGGGCGCCAACTGACCCATATGCGTATGTCCTGCTCGCTCGGGTCATGGAGAATGCTGGGCAACGGGCATCTGCTGAGCGCTTGTATCAGGAGGCTGCTGCTGTTGGCCCGGAGCATGCCTTGGCCCAACACGCGCTTGGGTTGTTTTGGTTTGAGCCCCAGGGTGATTTTTCTAAGGCCAGACGCTCTTGGCGGCGCTATCTCGAGTTGCAGCCAAACGGGGAACGGGCCCGGCGCGCAAGGGCGAGAATGGGCCGTCGGTGACGATGTGGCCGATTTCGGGTACATTGATTGGGTCGATGGTATTTCGGAGAACCTGATGGTGCGAAGCTTGATTCTAATGGTGTGTGTGTTCGGGTGCTCGGCGTCGGACTCGCGACAAGCTCAGGTGGAGTCCACTGCGGATGCCGCGGTATTGATGGATACAGGTATCGGGGCTGAGGCAGATGGCACGGCTGAAGGTACCTTCACACCCGTCAGTTGGACATTGTCTGGCACCCTGGATTTGGTGAATGGTGAAATTATGCCCAATAGCAGTCATCTGACTGTTGTGGTGATGGACGAGATGGGGGCGCCGCTATGCCGTCAGGGAGTAGGGATTGTGTCCGCGGATATGGTGTCCGTCCTTCCTGATCCTGATGTACAGGCGTGGTGGGCTGTGACTGTTGGGGCTGTGGATGTGGGTGCTTGCTTTGAGCGTGGTCTTGTCGTACCGCTCTCTGAGCAGCTTTTTCTAGGACTTGGAGCGCCGCACCCAGAGATCAAGGCAATGCTCGACTCTGATGCTGGTGATGCTCCGAGCCAGTGGTCCTTGGTGAAGAGCGTCTTTGTGGCGCTCGGAGCCGATGCCGATGTGTGGGTTTTCGGTTTGGCGACCATGGACGGCGTTTCACAAGCTTCTCCCATGGATCCCGTGGTCCTTGGGGCGGAAATTCAGAATGGCCTATGGAAGTTTAAGGCGATTTATTCCTTTTCCTTTTGAAGTTGGGCGGGGATATTGGGTCTGAACTTTTGGGTGCTCGGGCAATAAAACCAGTCTGAAGCGTTGAGGGGCTGACGGTCTCCACAGTTTTCTGAACACGTGGCGATGCCGCTGATGAAGGGGTTGTCGGGTATGGCTGCACCGGTGGCCTCAAACTCCCTGAGTCCAATGGGGTGGCCTGCTTGGGCTTGGGCCAGTGCCATTTCCTGGTTGATCTGATGTGTGACCCTGAGCAGGTGTTCACGGGCTGCCGGGGAGATGGGCCGATGCAGAGCGACGGCTTGTATGTGCTGAGCTGGGGGAGGGGGCCCACGCCAAGCTGCACCGGTCGCCCATATGCTTATGGGCAGGGTGCCGATGAAAAACAAGCGCATGGGGTTTTAGGCTGTGTCTTTCAAGGGCTTTATGCCCAGGACACGCCCCGCGACGATGGCCAATACACCTGCGA
>DBIS01000232.1:0-233 GCA_002296975.1 Deltaproteobacteria bacterium UBA796
GGCGGGGGGGACATGCGTGGGGGTGGCGGTGGCACCTTCAATGATAGCAGCGCGCCTTTGACCATCACTGGGCTGGAGTCAGACACATCGGACGGCTGGGTGGTCATTCGGAAAGACAGCTGCGAGCTGCCGCCAGGCTACACCGAACCCGACGACCCTCCCGTCACAGGCGGTACCGGTGTCGACGAAGACGGTGACATGTTCCATGATGGGGAGGACTGCGACGACACCGA
>DBIS01000232.1:389-5717 GCA_002296975.1 Deltaproteobacteria bacterium UBA796
CGTGGCCAACAACAACTACTCGACGGGCGCCCACACGACCGACACCGACACCAACACCCTGGCTGGGCTGACCTGCACGGTGGGGCAAGTCGCCAAGTGGGAAGGAAACGCATGGATCTGTGCGGACTTCGCCACGCTGATCGACCAAGACGGAGACGGCATCCCGGCCTGGAGCGACTGCGACGACACCGACCCCAGCATTTATCCCGGCGCTGAAGACACCATCGATGGGGTCGACCGCGACTGTGATGGCTACGACGGCACATTTTGTGCTGGCGACCAAACCCATGACACCGCGATTGGGTGCGAATACATCGGGGGCTCCCTCATTATTGAGGATCCTGCGATCACCGCCACCGCAGCCCTCAGTGGACTCACTGCCATCGATGGCGACCTGGCCATCTGGTTGACCGAGGAATTGACCACGCTTGAGGGTCTTGAATCCCTCACCTCCGTTGGTGGTACCCTCTATATTCAGAACAATTCCGCGCTCAGTTCGGTCGCGGCGCTCCACGGACTGACATCGATAGGCGATAGTATCGACCTCTCCGGAAACACCCTTCTGGAATCGTGCGAAGGACTCGAGGGCATTTCCAGCATCGGCGGTAACCTGGAGGTGTGGTGGGACGGCGTGGCCGCGTTGAACGGCTTGGAATCGCTCACAAGCATTGGTGGCAATCTGATTATCAAATCCAACACTGCGCTGAGTACCCTCGAGGGACTGAACACCCTCACATCCATCGGGCGTGAGGTCAGCATCACCCACAATTCAAACTTGGCCACCCTGTCGGGACTCGATGCAGTCGAGACCATCGCCGAACAAATCACCATTCAGGACAACCCTTCCCTCACCAGCATCACCTTCAGCGCCCTCACCACCTCGGGCACATTCCGGGCCGATAGGAATGCCGCCTTGGACACGCTCACCGTCAATGCGCTTTCTACAATCGACGGCTCTTTCGTGATGTCTCACCACCCCGGCCTGACCGACATAAGCGGCTTCAACGCCCTCATCTCGGTTAGCGAATTCTTCGCTATTCGGTATGACGATACCATCACCGCACTCTCAGGCTTGGGTTCGCTTGAGACGATAGGCGCCGGCTTTACCGTGTACCTCAGTGCCGTCACCAACTTGGATGGTCTGGGGTCTTTAGAGACCGTCGGCGGCGATTTCAACATCGACAAGAGCGAGGAATTCTACTCCATCGCCGGACTACATTCGCTCACATCCGTTGGCGGGTCCGTCAGTATCCACGAAACAGAACTGAGCTCACTGCACGGTCTTGAATCGCTCGAGTGGATAGGCGGGGACTTCTCGCTGGGCAGCAATCACGCTCTGACCACCCTCGATGCCATCGGTTCAGCCGGGGTGCTCACGTCGATGGGTGACACGCGCATCCAATATAATAGTTTGTTGTGCACCTCCTCGGTGGAGGCATTCATCGACCGGCTGTTTGGCTTCGGGTGGACCGGTGTCTCCTACAACCGCGAAAACGGCGACTGCTGACCACCTTAGCTGGCGCTCGGTTAATTACCCCCCCCTCCGGCGTTGGCTCGCGCACGAATCGCGCTAAACGCGATGACTTCGGGTTCAGACTCGTCTACGATGAAACAAGAGTGCGTGGCCCTGTCACGGACAAAGGAGTGCCGGTGAAGGTGTCAGTGCTTGGCTTTATGCTTGGGCTTGTGTCCCTGGCGGCTTCAACGAGCTGTGGGTCAGAGTCCAGTGATTTAATGGGCTGTGGGGAGGGGACGGTCGAGGTCGGGAGCGTGTGCACCCTGTTGGGCCCATCTGGCAGTGGCGATCCCGATGAACCGTCAGACACAGGGATTGCCACTGACCCCGGTGAAGCGGCGCATGTGCCGAACCCGGTTGGGTCGGTGACCGTGTCGCTTTCAGGTGTGGTCGTTGGGTACTTCGATGGTGCACCGCTGGGGCTCGGTACCTGTCTGCAGGTCATCAGTCGCGGCTCACTCTATATTCTGGGTGACGTCGATATTCGGGCTCAGACCGAAGTCGCAGAGGATGGGAGCTGGTTGATTGAATCGGTGAATCTCAGCCAAGAGCACGGCCCCCTGCTGCTCGTGATCGACTGTGAAGGGAGCTCCCCAGAGGTCTTTCCCTCCGGTCGATTCATGGATGCTGCACCCCTACGACGCGCCCTCTCGGGAGAGGCCATCGGCGATATTGAACTGCGCGTCTTGAGGGCTGTGGATGTCGAGGCGATCAATCGGGGCTTGGCTGGCCTGTCCTCGCCAGCCTTTGTGTCGGGTCTGTATGGGCGTGTCGTCGACGCGGCCGGTGAGCCGCTCGAGGGAGCGAGTGTCGCTTGTGTCGATGGGGTCTGCCCCACGGTTTATCCGGTCGATGATGAGCACTCGGATCATGTGTACCGGACGGCCACGGGCGCGATCTCCGAGCAAACCCATGGCAGTGGTCGATATTTGGTGCCTGAGGGGACCATCAACACCTATGTGATCACCCACGATGACTATCAGGTTGAGACGATCAGCACGGGTGCGGGCCGGGGGATGGCCTTGTTTCAGGACTTTCAGCTTTAGTTGGTGGGCGCTTCAGTCTGACCAAAGGTGTTGCTTCCCCAGCACTTCACGCTTCGGTCTTCGCTCAGTGCGCACCCATGAATTCCGCCAAGGCTGATCTGATTAAACCTTCCACTGGGGGGCGTGGTCTGCCCATCATCTCCCCAGCCCCAGCATGCGATTTCACCGGAGCCCCGGATGCCGCAGCTGTGAAACTCGCCCGCGCTCAGCTCAACGAAAGTGCCGCTCGGGGGGCTCGATTGACCAAAGGTGTCCTCACCCCAACAATGCACACCGCCCGCGAGGTCCAGCCCACAGGAGTGCCAATATCCGGCAATAATGGCCGTGAATCGTACATCGGGTGGGTTGGACTGATTGTAGTCATTGTAGCCCCAACAGCGCGCGAGCCCCGAGGAGAGGAGCCCACAAGCATGAAACCATCCGGTGGCGATCTGGACAAAATTTTCTTGAGGTGGCGTTTGTTCTTGGTAGTCGTCTTGCCCCCCCCAACAGCGTGCTTTGCCGTCCAGCCCGAGTGCACAACTAAAGTCTCCGCCAGCATGAACCGAGGAGAAAAACCCCGTGGGGGCCGAGGACTCTCCATCGATGTCCAGGCCCCAACAACTGATGGACTGGTCGGCACCGAGAGCGCAGGTATGGAGATGGCCGCCGGTGACTGTGGTCGCAAGTACACTGGGCGCGTTCATTTGTCCGTGGCTGTTCTTTCCCCAGCATTCGATGGCCCCAGAACCCCGAACCAAGCAACTATGGCCCCATCCAACGCCGATGGATGCGATGTCCATGTCCTCGAGTTTTGGGCTTGAGTCTCCAGTGTCGTTGGGGCTTGCTGTGGTGCCTGTATCCATGTTCGCTTGAGGTGTGACGGTGGGGCTGCACCAGCCTCGTTTATTGAAGGTGCCGGCCCCACAAGAAGTCTCTGGTGCAGCTGTGCAGCCTACGATAATGCCCATGACGGCCAGGACGTTGACTGCAGAGGCCAGGTCTAGGCGGGTGTCTCGAAGTTCGGTTTTGGCGGGGTTGAGCATGGTACCTGTGGCCTTGGAAAGGTCGGTGCGGTGAAGCCTAGCCCGATTGAAATTGGCACCGCTCAAATCGCACCCACTCAAACACAGCCCGCTCAGGTTTGCCCGCTGAAAGTCCGCCCCTGCAAGCTTAGTGGACTCAAAGCGGCATGCCCGCAAGGACAAGCCTTCGAACACGGCGTACGCGCTGTTACAGTCCTTCATTTGAAACTCGACGAGCAAGGTGGAGGCTGTCGACCAGTCTAGACCCATCATTCGGCAGCCAAAAAATTGCACAGACTGAAAACTGGTGTTGGAGATTTTGGCCCCGCTAAAATCGCAACGTATGAATGTACAGTTTTGAAATACGGCACCTTTAAGTTGTGCATCTCGCAGGTTGACATCCTCAAATATACAGTCTTCAAAGTGCGAAAAGCTCACATCTTTTATTTGCGATGCTGAAAATTCACACGCCCTAAAGACTCTGTCTGGGCACAAATCGTCGGTCATCCCATCTCCTGTGTTTCGTTTAAACAACAGGGTGAGGCCCTGCAAGGGTGACCCAAGGCCTGCTGACCCCAAGCTCTGACCCCAAAAATCAAAACATATCGCCCAATTAGCCCTCGGTTTACCCTATCATGGACGGTGTATTTCCGGGCTCGGAGGCCAAGATGCGATGTGTTCTTTTGTTGAGTGTGTATGGTTTGATGGGCTGTAGCTCAGATTTGGGTGTGAAGGTGTTCAACTCTGGACCCGCAGCCACCATCACCTCTCATGACGATGGTGCAGAGATAAAAGAAGCCGTCGAAGTCATCTTTCGCGGTGTCGGCTCCGACCCTGACCACGACCAGGACGAACTCGAAGGCAGCTGGCAGTTTGGCGCCGATGTCATCTGCGATTGGGTCCCCCTCGATGAAGATGGCGTCAATGAATGCCCAGTCATGGTCACCAAAGACTTCCGCGAAATCACCTTCTTGGTCCGCGATCCCAAAGACGCTGTTGGCTCCACAGGCATCTTTTTAAACATCACAGACGATGCAGACCCCCACGCTGAAATCACATCCCCCAGCTTCGACCCGGCCACCGACGAAGAACCGCCTTTCTTTTGGGGCGATGAATCCATCGAACTTGTGGGCGTGGTCTCTGATGATGAAGACGAAGCCGATGTGCTCACCGTCGAGTGGACAACCGACACCGATGAAGCGTTCGGCGTGACCCCACCCGACAGCTCCGGCAGCACTCGGGCCTCCGCTTACCTGCCCGAAGGCATTCACACCATCACATTGACCGTCACCGATTCGGCTGGCAACTTCACATCCGACACACTCGAGATTCAGGTCGGCCCCGACAACCCCGCTGGCGCCCCCGATGTGCTCATCACATTCCCCGAACTGGTGCTCGGCGACACCGCCTTTTACTATGGTGACCAAGCGATCGAACTCATGGGCCTTGTGACCGATGATGAAGATGCCGCCGACACAATTGCCATCATATGGTCCAGTGACACCGATGGCGAAATCGCCGTCACCACACCCGATAGCGATGGAACCGCCAGGCTCACCGCGGACCTGACACAAGGCAATCATGCGATAACCCTGACGGCCACCGACTCCGATGGACATGTCGGAAGTGACGCCATCAGCATCGAAGTGGGGCCCAACAACACCCCACCCAACTGCGTGCTCGTGACGCCCACTGATGGTGAATCTGGGCTCGTGGGCACGCTTATCGTCTTTGGCGGAACAGTCGGCGATCCCGATATCCC
>DBIS01000232.1:6123-9993 GCA_002296975.1 Deltaproteobacteria bacterium UBA796
ACCACCGCTGGAAATGTCTCACTGCCACTCTCAGAGCTCACACTCGGGGCACACGTTATTTCAATGACCGTCTCCGATGAAATGGGGGCCACCTGCACAGATCAAATCACCTTCATTATTCGAGAGCCAAACACCGCGCCCACCATTGACATCGCCTCACCAACAAGCGGCGATATTGCGACCGAGGGCCAGCCCGTACTCTTTGACGCCACCATCGCCGATGCAGAAGATGCCCCCGGCGACCTGACCGTTGAGTGGGCCAGTGATCTCGATGGCATCATCAGCACAATATCGGCTGATAGCAGCGGCTATTCCCGGTTTACCGACACGGCGATGGCCCGCGGAAGCCACACCATCACCCTGACCGTCACCGACACCGATGGCGCATACACCACCGACGTGTTGGTTCTTGAGGTTGTGGCTGCACCTATAATAAACAACGCGCCCACCATCGCGCTGCTCAGCCCGACCGATGGGGCCACCGTCGAAGAAGGCGAACCCGTACTCTTTAATGCCATCGTCAACGATGCAGAAGATGCCCCCAGCGCACTCACCATCACGTGGACAAGCAGCATCGATGGCGTGTTGACCGGGGCTGCGCCTGATGGCGCCGGTACCGTGAACTTCGCTGAAGTCGGCATGAGTCTCGGTACACATATTATCGTCGTGACCGTGGCCGATACCGAAGGACTGTTCGCCTCTACCATGGCTGTGCTCAACATCGAAACAGCCGTCGGCGAAGACGATTTTCTCGAAGACGGTGACGAACTGCCGCCAGAGCTTGAGGGCGGAACCTATTCGGGGTGCGCTGGCTTTGACCTCGACAACCTCGTCATCTTTGGGTCCATCGATGCTGCGCTGTTTTGCGCATGTGGGTTCGATGAAGCCGATAACGTCAAAATCAGCTCATCTGGCGCATCAAACATCGACCTCGCCTGTCTCGATGTGATTAGAGGCGAGCTCGAAATCGATTTGTGTGGTGCGAACACCATCGACTTGTCGAGTCTGGCCAGTGTCGGTGATGGGGTCAGTATCCACGACAACTACGATACCGAAATCATCGACATCAGCGCCATGACCAGCATTGGCGGCAACTTCAATATCACCACCAACGTGGACCTTGAAGACTTGAGGCTTGCATCCCTGCAAACCGTCGACGGGCAGCTGTATTTGAGTTCGAACAGCAGCCTTGCCAACTTCGCGGTGCCTAGCCTCACCTTGATCGAGGGTAATTTGCAGTTTAACTCCAACAGTGGGATCGAAGAGGTTCACTTTGACAGCCTCTCCACCATCGAAGGGCAACTGTCCGTCGAGTACAACCATGGGATTGAAGTCCTATCCATGCCTTCGTTGATCGAACTGGACGGAAGACTCTACATTTACAGCAACTCCGCGCTCAGCAACCTTGAAGTCGGAAGTTTGAATGAAGCCGGTTCAAGTATCGAGATTCGGTATAATAATTCTCTTGAAATCGTGGATTTCAGCCAACTGCAAGTGATCAATGGCTCTTTCTTGATGCAAGACGCTCACCAAGTTGATGCATTTGACCTACCCGAACTGCTCGAGGTGAATGGCAGCTTTAGTTTGAGCAATAACAACCAGATTGAGTTGTTCACCGCACCGCTCTTTTATGACTTGTCGGGCTCCCTTACCATTCGCGACAATAATGACCTCACCGTGGTTGACCTCAGTAGCCTGGCGTGTCTCGATGACTTCACCATCGTTGGCAACGATATGGTGGTCGAAGATCTGCATGAGCTTTTATTGCAGCTTAGCTGCGATGAGCCAGGCTCTGAATTCGTCTTCCGTACGGCGGATGCCGAAGCACTCTGCGCAGACGGCGACATGGTCGTCAACGATCTCTATATCTACGCCATCGACCCCGAACCCTTGGATCTCAGTTGTATCGTCGACATCACAGGCCGCCTCGAAATCGAGTTTTCCGACGCCATGATCGTCGACTTGTCCCGGGCCGCTGGGGTTGGAGACGGGATCAATATTCACGACAATTACGAGACCGAGGAAATCCTGCTGGACAGTATTTTTAGCACCGGCGAGTACTTCAATCTTACCGGAAATATCAGCCTGGAAGTCATCGATTTGAGTTCGCTCAGCGAGGTTGGCGGGCAGATGTACCTCAACTCCAACAGTGCGATGGACATGCTGTACACCCCTGAGCTTGTGCTGATTAAAGGAAACCTGCAGTTTAACTCCAACAGCGGGCTGGGCATCGTAGACATGCCCACCTTAATGGAAATCGAAGGTCAACTGAGCTTCGAGTACAGCCATGGGGTCCGGGACATTCTGTTTCCCGATTTGGTCGAACTCCAGGGTCGACTATATATCTACAGCAACAGCAGTTTGCAGACGCTGGATTTGAGCGGCTTGACCGAAATCCGCTCTGGCGCAGAAATTCGCTACAACAACGCATTGGAGGATGTGCTGTTCACAAATATTGAGGTCGTCAACGGTTCGTTTTTAATGCAAGACGCCCATCAATTGAGGACCCTGGAAATGCCCAAGCTATTGGAGGTGAATGGCAGTTTCAACTTGAGCAATAACAATCAAATTGAGCACTTCGGCGCACCGCTATTTTTCGATTTGACATCTAGCTTGACCATTCGCGACAACCCAGATCTCCAGACCGTTGATCTGAGTAGCCTAGCGTGTATCGAAGACTTCACCATCGTCGGTAATGACCTCACCATCGACTCCCATCACGCGCTTTTACTGGCGCTGACCTGCAGCACCGATGGCTCGTTGATCGTCTTCCGAGCCTCTGATGCTGACACATTCTGTGATTCGGGAGAAACCATCGTCAATGATCTGTACATCAGCCCCATTGACACCGGCGTGGTCGACCTCAGTTGCATCACAGCAATAAACGGTCAGGCCGAGATTGAGTTTGCCAAGGCGAGTGCCATTGACGTTTCGAATGCTGCATACATCGGAGATGGCCTGAATATCCACGACAACTACGATACCGATGCGATAGATTTTGGCGCTTTGGTGACGATCGGGGGCGGCTTTAACTTGATGACCAACCGGGATTTGTCCGTCCTCAATGTCGACAGTCTCACCCATATCGATGGGCAGTTTTACCTCAACGGCAACAACAACCTCGATGAGATCTCTGCGCCGTCTTTGGTTGTTGTTGAGGGCAATCTGCAGTTTTCATCAAACAGTGGCATCGAAGCGGTTTATTTGGATAAGCTCACGACCATCGAAGGCCAGTTGAGCTTGGAGTACAACCATGGCATCCGTGTACTCTCCTTGCCGGCCCTCACAGAGCTCGATGGACGCGTGTATATCTACAGCAACAGTTCGATTGAAACCGTCAATATCAGCAGCTTGACAGAGGTGGGTGCTAGCCTTGAGATTCGCTACAGCAATTCGCTCGAAAATGTGCTCTTCTCGGCCCTTCAAATCGTAAACGGCTCCTTCCTCATACAAGATGCACATCAAGTATCCATCTTTGATTTCCCCGCGCTGATCGAGGTCAATGGAAGCTTCAACCTTAGCAATAACAATAAGGTCGAAACGTTCTCAGCCCCGCTATTTGATGATCTTTCTGGCAGCCTGACTGTGCGGGATAACCTAGACTTGATGACTATCATTCTGACCCGCCTGACCTGTGTGAGCGACTACACCATCGTTGGCAACGACATGGACGATGACGACGTGCGCGACCTACTTTTGCACATCATCAGCGGTTGCTGATCAGTTTGGAGACTCTATGAGGAACCATCTTTATTGTACGGCTATTTTGCTTTTTGTAGCGATGGCTTGTGGTGACGACACCAAGCCCGCTGACACCGGTGTCGATACCGACGCCCCCGCTGATGTCGACGGGGATGCTGATGCTGACGC
>DBIS01000232.1:10349-12721 GCA_002296975.1 Deltaproteobacteria bacterium UBA796
CGCAGACGCAGACGCAGATGCCGGTTGTGGGAGCACCCACACCATGGTCGGCTGGGTGGCCGACATGCCCTCTGGTTCTCACGACTCCAGTGGAACTGCCACCATTGTGGACGACTGCACGGTGCGCGTGACCCACTTCAACTTTGATGGCGGCGGAGTCGTGGTTCAGTTTTATGGTGGCACTGGCGGAGACTACGGGAGTGGTTTCGCCCTCGGTGAGGACATCTTTGGAACCCCATTCAGCGACGACACCGTGACCCTCACCCTGCCTGATGGAAAGACCTTCGACGACATGGATGGCATCAGTGTCTGGTGTGTCGAGTTTGGGGTGAGCTTCACCGACGCCATATTCGAAGTGCCTTTAAGCGAGCCTCCCCTCTAAAAAAACCTCGATGAATGCGTGAAACCTGCACCGAGGCCTGGTGGGGTCACCGTCGATCTCGACGGAGGCTATAAATGCGGTAATGTCCTCACCGATGTCCTCGCCGTGGACCGTGATGACGTGGATCCCTGAGCTCAACTCCCACTCGAAAGTGTCCACATGGCTCCAGCCACCGCCCGCTTCGATGGGCTCCCCATCGATGGTGCCGTCCCAGATGTCGTCCACGGTAATGTGCAGCGCCACATCGTAGGTGCTCTGCATGCAGTCGGCGATCCCATTGTGATCTTCGTCGAAGCCTTCATCGACCAGCCCATCGCCGTCGTTGTCGTCCCCATCACACTCCTCAACGGCCCTCAAGCCGCCCCACCCTCACCCAATAATACAAGCCCAACCCTCCTTGAAATACCAAGGTGAGGGCGGCGACCGCGCCATAGGTGTAGGTGTAGATCTGGATGAACAGTTCGCCCAGTTCATCCGTTGAGATGCCCGCGATTCCGACCAGCTGGTTCAGACCTGTCGTGTCACCCAGCAGCGCGAAAGGGTCCGCCGGATCGAGTGCAGCGAGTCGCCAGCCACAGTACCCAAAGACGCACAGAATCAACCAGACCTGGCTGAAAACCATCCAATCTCGTGCCCCGGGTTCTCCAACTTCGAGCCGGCGATGTCCCCGCATCTCCATCAAGCCCGCTGCGACCACGCCACCGCCAACCAATGCCCCGGGCAAGGACATTCCCAAGAGGCTGAGCACGGCAAAGAGACCCGAGATGACTGTCACCGACCTGGCATTGAACTTGGAGATCCGAAGCACACGCCGGGTCTGCTTTTCCTGGGCATCTTCCGTGGTCATGCCCCACCCTACACAAGAGGAACCGAGTTCGATAGGCGCAGCTTGTTTAGAGTTTTGGTATACTCATGACTGTGATGCGTTTGCTTATGTTCAGTCTGTTGGGCTTGGGGTGCTCGGAGTATCTGGTGGTCAGCAAGCCACCCGTGGCCTCCGTCGTGGACACCGGATCTGCGGCCGATGACACCCCGGACACGGATCCACCCACCGGCGACACCGGACCGCCGCCGTCCGATACGGGTGAAACCACATCGCCGCCCCCTCCGCCGCCCGACACCTTCTCGTACGGATGGCACATTCTCGATGAGGGCGACTGGGTCTCCACCACCACCGATCCGGACCACCCGGTGACCTACCATGGGGACACCGACACCTACTGGTACGAGCCTTCGGGCAACCACGGCCTGCTCAGCAGCAGCACGCCGGATTCAGACTTCGAGGCCATGCGGGGCTATGTGCTCGAGCGGGTCCCGGAGCCCACACACAGCCTGGGCAATCTGCACTACTACGCCGATAGCGATGTGGACTCATTTCGATACGCGACCTTCACCTACATCCTGTGCGATTTCTGGGTGGGGTCCACCGACGATCCTGGGCTGTACCACCTGGACACTGGCCCCGTAGACGATGGGATCGAGGTGATGGTGAACGGCGCAATTCTCGGTTTTCTTCGCCTCGATGAAGGTGGCGACAGCTGGAATCTGGAGGACCACATTCGCCTCGATGCGCGCAACACCTTGATCGTGATTCTCGCCGACAATGCAGAGCGAAACAAGTTCATTCAGGACATGGCTTTCTGGCGGGGAGAGATCATGGTCACCGGTGTAGTGAGCCCTCCACCCACCCCCCAATAAGAAATTCAACGCCGTTCAATTGTTCTGTTGGCAACTCATGAGAATACAGGTGTACTGTGTGGGAGCCAGGAGGTTGGGATGGCAGTCAATGTACAGAGAATGTTCGTCGCGCTCATTGTTGAAGGCGCCTTGCTGACCACAGGCTTGGCGGCGTGTGACTCCGACAAAGACGACTGCGGTGTGGACTCTGCCACCAACTGTGCTGAGGAGACCGACGCGGATGCCGATGCAGACGCCGACGCCGACGCCGACGCCGATACCGATACCGATACCGATGCCGACGCAGATGCCG
>DBIS01000233.1 GCA_002296975.1 Deltaproteobacteria bacterium UBA796
ACCAAGCCTCGCCCGAAGAGGCAGTCTTTCACGGCATGATCACACGAAACAAAGACCTGATGACAATGTTTGAGACCATCAAAAGCGTGGCCAGAACATCGTCACCCGTGTTGGCCCGCGGAGAGAGCGGTACCGGAAAAGAGCTGATGGCCCGGGCCATTCACCTCGAGAGCGACCGTGCAGACAAGGTGTTCATCCCCGTGAACTGCGCGGCACTTTCACCCACATTGCTCGAAAGCCAACTGTTCGGCCATATTAAGGGCGCCTTTACCGGTGCGAGCGCAAACCATGAGGGGGTCTTCACCCTAGCAGATGGCGGCACCTTGTTTTTGGATGAGGTGGCCGAGATTCCCCTCGAACTTCAAGCGAAACTCTTGCGCGTGCTCGAGTCTGGGGAAGTATCGCCCGTGGGCTCCCCGACGAGTCACACAGTCGATGTTCGCATCGTCGCGGCCACACACCGGTCTTTGCGCGCTGAGGTAAAGGCTGGGAACTTCCGCCAAGATTTGATGTTTAGGCTGCGGGTGGTGCCCCTGTTTTTAAGCCCGCTTCGAGAGCGTCGCGAGGATATCGAACTGCTACTACGGCGCTTTATCGACATCCAAAACACCCATGGGCATCGGCTGATCAACGATGTGTCACCAGGCGCGATGCGTTTGTTGCTGGACCATCCATGGGATGGCAACGTCCGAGAGCTCCAAAACGTAGTGCAATACGCCTTCGCAGTCGGACGCGGCCCCGTGTTGCTCCCCACAGAGTTACCGCCAGAATTCCGAGAAAACGACGGGAGTGCATCCGCTGCCGCGCCTGTCGCGAATGATGAACGGGGGCAAATCATGCACGCACTCGAGACCGCAAACGGCAATATCACCGACGCCGCGGAGTTGCTCGGCATGAGCAGGGCGACCTTTTGGCGAAAACGCAAGAAGTACGAGGTTTAAACCAGCAGGCTCAGTCTCCTGGACTGCTCACGGGCTGAAGTCCGCCCTCAATCATAAACATACCCTCGCCTGTAGCGACCACCGTGGCGTCGACCAAGCGATAGCCATCGATAATATCGAGAGGCAGCTTGAACATCGCACCCAATAAAATTGGGAACTGCTCTTGGGCAACATGGTCCATGGTGATCTGAATC
Organism: Deltaproteobacteria bacterium UBA796; assembly: GCA_002296975.1. Classification (GTDB taxonomy): domain Bacteria; phylum Myxococcota_A; class UBA796; order UBA796; family UBA796; genus UBA796. The sequence continues at coordinate 1,136 of DBIS01000233.1, forward strand.
GTCTCAGAGACCGCTTGGCTCAGCTCGACGGGCTTGGCGATGGTCGCATGAGCGCTCACATTGCTCAACTCAGGCACCAAAAACAAGCCCTCAACATTGAGATTCAAGTCGGCGGCCAAGTTGACCACAATCTCCATCACGGCCTCGTCGACGGGCTCGCCAGTGGGCACCACACGAAGCACGAGATCGCCCAGAGTCAGCCGACCAACGCCGCCGTCCCCGGGGGTCATCACCGGTGGAAGCAGCGCTTCGGCGTACACTTCGACCATCCCTACACCGGGCAAGGCCGACCCGATCACTGAAGATGTCAGCCCGAGGATTTCACCTGGAAAGACCTTATCGATGGCACCCGCAGCCCAAGCCCCGTGAAAAACCTGGTTCACAAAATCCAAGTGCATGCCCGCCTGAACCCGCTCAGCATCGCCAAGCACTGGCGTGGGCTGTCCGGACAACCAACGGCCGGGGTGGTCACCATCGTGCACCACCACCGATGGCTCAACCACGGTGACGTATTTCACATCAACACCGCTGCTCGACACCGAGATGCCGGCCACATCACCGATAATGGCCAAAGTCTCAGGCATTAAATCCACTTCACCACGGATCGCGGCCATGGCGATGGCCTCTCTGGCAGCCACTGGAACCTGCTCCACCAACATCGAGGCGAACACATCCTCCATGATGCTCGCGGCAAATGGCTCCATGGGAACACCAAAAAACGACATCGCTTGCATCATCATATCGTCTGAGTCCATCTCAAAGCCCACACTTCCGACCGACACGGACTGAATCTCAACCACCAAGGTATCGGTCCACTCCATGGTCATGAACATGTCCACGCGCATGGCCTCTGTGGTCATCGAGCCATCCGCACTGTAGCCCATCTCTGAGACAACACCGCCGCCCCACCAATCCATAGAAAAGTCGTACATGGTGAAGGAGGCCCACATGCCGTCGTCGGTGGGCTCAAACTCTGCGACGATGTCTGAGAACCCCGGGTTCCCCACATTCATCGTTACACCCCACATGGTGTAGCACATAAAAAAGCAGACCTCAGCGACCTCATTCATCACCGGGTTTTCAATCATATCCGTGAGGTCTTGGCCCCGAAAGAAGCGGCTGGCATCTTCGCCAAGCGCATCGAGTGCCGTGGGCGCAAGATGAAAGACAAAGCCTTCCATTAAGCCGTTATCGGGGTCGTCGAAGTCTCCCACCAAAACAGTCCTGTGGTCGCTCGCGACGGCCTCACCATCTACTGTGGCGATGGTTTCGATCAGGTTTGGCCCCTCGTTTAGAGCCAAATCACGCGAAAAGTCTTGCCCGCTGACATCGGTGGAAAGTCCTTGACTCAACACCGCTGCCCCACCAGACTCAAGCGGAGAAAACCAGCCCTCTAAAACCACATTCTGAGGCTCGACCATCAAGCCACGCTGCGGGCTGTGAACCGCCAAGGCTGGCAGGTAAACCACATCTGAGTCACCATTATTTTCATCCGAATCTGAGTCGGAGTTGCCAGCACCATTGGCTGCAAGGTCCTCAGGGACCTTGGCGGTGGAACAACCCATTGCGAACAAAAATAAGAATCGAATCACAGAAACTCCTCAGCAGAAACAGCAAAAATTGGGAGAGACAAATTAGGCACGAAAAGGCGCGCGACCGGGAAACCCCCAATCACGCGCCCATTCAGGTATTTAGCGAAGGATGTTCGCCATATCTTTCCGGTCGATACTGGCGATTTCGTCTTTGACGTCATCGCCATCAGCACCGGTGCAGCTCCAGTCCACTTTGGCTTCGAGGGCCAAGTTGGCAGCAGCGGCGAAGAAGATTTGGAAGCTGGAAATGTTGGCGGCAGCGGTCGGGTATGGGCCGACAAAACCATTCATGATGCCTGGCATCTTCATGACGCCAAAGCCGTCACCAAAGTCAGCCCATTGCTCTGTGGTGGGCTCGAACTTCCACTGGAAATCGCCGCCATCAAAAGCACCACCGCTGGTACACATTGCAGCACCGGAGGCGTCGGCCTCGATAACAAGCATGACCTTTTGGAAGTTTTGGCAATCACGGCGAGAGATCACCATTTTTTGGTGGCCTTTGCTACCCGCAGAGTCAACCCAAGCAGAACCGGAACGGCCCAAAGAGGCTGGAAGCTTGGTGTTGTTCCACCGTGTGCAAAGCTCAGCGGCGAAGTCTGCATCGAGAAGCTTGGCGGGTGCAGCGTTGACGATGCCAGAAAGGATAAGAAGCGTTGTGAACATGATAATTCTCCAAGTGGAGTGAGGTTGAAAGACAAAGGTTGAAAGACAATGTTTGAAGGGGGCTCAGCGCCGCCGACGAAAGCCGACGAGACCGAGCAGAGAGAGAATCCAAACCGCACCACCTGAAGCCGAGGCTGGAGTGGAGCAGCTACAACCCATCTCCTCGAGCCCTTCAGGGGTGGCGATGACGCCAGCGGGAGAGATGTTCATCGCAAAGGGGGTTGGGTCCTCATTACGCCATGAATCCCGCGATTTTATAGAGAGTACATGCTCGCCGCGTTCGGCGAAAAACAGTGCCAATGTGTTGGATTCGCTCCAAGCACTCCATGGGCCGTCGTCGAGTTGAGCAGAGAAAACCACCGGACCAGACCGGTCATCATTGGCCTGTAATGAGAAGCTCAGCTCGCCAGCATATTCGCTCACAAAAGAGGCCGAAGTCTCTGGCGGGGTGATGTCGATATCGGTGTCACCTTCTGGATACACCTGCCCGAACATCGCCATGCCGCCAGACTGGAGGGACAAATCTGTCATTCGACCGATAATGCCGCTCATCTCCATCATATTTGGCACGACAGCCAATCCCTGGACCATGCTTGGAAGGGTTTGAGCCATAAAGCCCTCGACCATGTCCCGAAGTCGACCGTCAGCTCCCGGGTTGTCCGAGAGCAAACCGGTGACCTCAAAGTGTTCCAAGTCCAAATCCGCTTCGACCACAGTGACCACAAAGCTGGCCAAGGCGGTGTCGATATCCACATCGAGAACCACTGACATATCGCCGGTCATCGCCATGATTTGGGCCGGGGTGTCGTTGACTGTCCCACCCATCACGAAGTTGAGGCCATCCATGGTCATCACCAGGCCACCTTCGTCGATGGTGATGGTGGGTGGCGCGTCAAAAGAGACGTCAAAATAGGGTGCTTCAATCGGCAAACCTGTGGACTCGAGCATGGGACCAACCATGCCGCCAACCATCTCAGGGTCGAGACAGAAGAAGCCGTCGGCCCACAAAAAGTACATGGTCCGGTTGAGCATCGCCTCGGTCATCCCCATGCCGAAGTCTGCGTTGTTGGGGTTGTCGAGGTCGAGCTGCGGGGCGCGACCTTCGGTCCAATCGGGAATGGTCTCGTCGCTTGGACACCCAGGGCCGTTGTAGCCCAGCTGGACATCCACACCCATCAACATGGTGTCATCGATGGCTGCGAGACCGGCGGGCATAAAGTCGTAAGAGAAGGCCTCGTACTCACCCGAGAAGTCCATATCCATCATCATGGAGTTGACCATCGAGGGGATCATCTCTTGCATTTTAGAGCCCATATAGTCGTACATCATGTCCTCTGCGTAGGCGAGGATGATGTCATCGGGGACCCACTCGATATCCATCGACATATTGCCGCTGATTTCTGGGGTTCCGACCACAGCGAGGTCGATCATTCCAGCCTTGATGGTTGGACGAAAACTCGCAGTGAAAAGGCCGTCGGTAAAGGCAAAAGTCCGAAGGTCGAGTTCGAATGTTGGACATAGGTCCCACTCATCATCGACACCAAAGAGCACCATATCAGCGCCTGTGACATGCCCGATGGCCACCTCGACCTCGACCAGACCATTGACGACTGCAAAGTCGATGGACTCAATCTCGATATCGAAGTTGAGGTCTGCAACCCCAAGCTCGTCCCAACAGTAAACCTCACCCGAGACAACAGGCTCGACGATTTGCATCGACTGACCTTGAATCATCGACGATGCCAAAGACATCGCACCGGGAAAGATGGCCATCTGTGCGTCGCCAACAACAGGCGATGCGAGGGCAGAAGAAGAAAGAATTGTAATGAGAAGCGAAGTCACCGTGCACCTATCCGTTGAAAGCGAGCGTGAGCCCGAAGCGAGTGTTTGTGAGGCGATACTTTCCGTTTCCAGAGGCTTGATTCAGGCCTGTGGCTGGGTCGGCATCTATCTGAAGCTGGCTATTCGTGACCTCGCGGTCTTGGGAGATATAAAAGTCGCCAGAAAGACCGACTCCGAACCATTCGGCCGGACGATACATCCAGGCTGTCCGAAGGTTGGTGCGGGTGACGTCCATGACGCCGGCATTAAAGCTCGAATCGGCGGCGGCTTGAGGCAGGTACCACACGCCGTGGAGCGCAGAGAGCTTGTCGGAGAAGGCGTAGTCGACGCTCACGCCACCGTAAAACGCGTTCTCGTAGCCCATCTGGGAGACGAAATCCAACTCGGAGGGCATCATCTCGCCAATCATTTCCCCTGTTAAATTTCCAAGAAGTTCATCATCCATGCTCATTTTCAGGTCACTCATGGTGCCTTCCATGGCCGAGGCCGAGGCCCATCCAATCCAACCACCATCGACGGCGATTTTGGCCTTTCCAACCGGCACTTCAACCCCGAGGTCGATCGACTGAGGGAACACCATCTCGGTGGCGATATCTGCAGACATGCTCATTCGCATATCGTTCGAGGGCGTAGCGTTCATGGCACCGTTTAGTTGTGCCGTGAGCTGTGAGCGGTAGCTCGCCGAAAACTGAACATCCTCATCATGACCAAGGCGCACCCCAAATCCATAACCAACACCGCTGCCGCTGAGGTCCATCTCTTGGATGCCCTCGAGGGCGGGATCACCGATGGGGAGTAGGGTGGTGTCAAACATGCCGTTGACCATCGCCCCCATGTCCATGGCCTGACTGCGCTTGAGTTTGGCGCTGCCAAACCGAAGCGATGCACCCAGATGAATCGCTGAGGAGGGGCTAAAGCCAACCAAGGCTGAACCCTCCATTAAATAGGCCTCACCTTCGATCAGGTGAAAACGTTGACCGCCAGCCTTTGGCATCACGCCACCGCCGCCGTACGGAACCTGAAAGGCTGCGCCAACTTTGATGGGACCAACTGGAATGGCGGCAGCCATATAAGGCATGGGCATCACGCCTGAGCCACTCGACATCGCTTCGCCGTCAAGCTGAGTGGTCATGGCCCACATCAGCAAGCCAAGGTCCATGGCCGCGTCGATTTTTTCAATCTCGGCAACTGCAGCAGGATTTGAGGTAAAGGCGACTGCGCCCGAGCGGGTGACACCGCCAAAAGCACCACCCACAGGGCCAAGACTCATGCCTGTGGCCCCGGCTGTGGCTGAAAAAAGTAGAAAACTGGTCAACATTGGAAACTCCATGCCCATTGTTCACCTGGTTCTTACGCAAAGCCCGTGCCACACATAGTTGCACCACCAACCATTTGACTTAACGAGGTTAAACCTGATTAATTTACATTTAAAACAATCATGTGACACCGGTTTGACTGTCTTCAGTGTTTCATGGTGAGACCTGCCATGAGACACCTGAAACCCAAAACACAAAATGTCCACAATCCGGTTAAACGCTGGCCATGAAACCAATTCCAGCAGCAAGAAGAACCAATGGCGTGCGCTATGCCATCCGCGATGTCGTCATGGCGGCCAGAACCCACGCCTCCGCGGGCATGAACATGCTGTACCTGAACATCGGCGACCCGATTCAGTTCGACTTTAAGACCCCTCCCCACATCTTGGATGCCATCTCCGCATCCATGAACGCTGGCAACACCGGCTACTGTCCATCTGAAGGCACCGACGAGGCTGTGGCCGCCATCGCTGCGGAGTCAAAACGCAAAGGCATCACCAACGCCCACCATATTTTTGTGACCACCGGCGCCTCAGAGGCCATCGAGATCGCCCTCACCGCATTGCTCGACGAAGGCGATGAACTGCTCGTTCCCAGCCCCGGCTATCCGCTGTATACCGCACTGTTGTCCAAGCTTTCCGCCAAAGGGGTCGCCTATCAGCTCGACGAAGCCAATAACTGGCAGCCCGACGTTGAGGACATCGCCCGCCTGATCACACCCGCCACTAAAGCCATTGTGGTCATCAACCCAAACAACCCCACTGGCGCCATCACCGATATCGCCACACTCGACAAAATCATCGCCGTCGCCAAAGAACATAATCTTCTGCTTTTGTCCGACGAAATCTACGACAAACTCACCTTGGACGGCGAGAAGATGATCAGCTTGGCCTCTCGGGCTGCAGATCACCCGGTGGTCACCTTTGGCGGGGTGGCCAAATGCTACCTCGGGCCGGGTTTGCGCGTGGGGTGGGGCGTTGTCAGCGGTGCGACCGATATGGTGCGCGACTATGCAGACGCCATCGGTAGACTCGAGCGCGCGCGGCTGTGTGCAAGCCATCCAGCCCAAGCAGCCGTGGCAGCGGCCCTTGAAGGCCCCCAAGACCACATCACCGATATGCTCGCCAAGTTGACCGTACGCCGAGACCGCTTGATGGCCGGTATCGACGCCATCGATGGCATCAGCTGTGTGCCACCCAAAGGCGCTTTTTATGCCTTCCCGCGCCTCCACAATGTCATAGACGACAACCAATTTGTGCTCGACTTGATGGCCGCAACAGGCATCGTGTGCGTACCGGGATCTGGCTTTGGGCAAGCGCCAAATACCGCCCACCTGCGCTTCGTGGTGCTACCACCCGAAAATATCATCGACCGGGCCATGACCCGTTTGGGCGAGTTTATGGCCAGGCGCTAATCGGCTGAAGCGGAGAGCGAAGCCAAAAGGCGGACAAAGCGGGCTGGGGTTTTGTGATCGACCCGCCTCAAAGCGAGAAGCTGACGACGATAGGGCGAGTGGGGCGCACCTTGACCCACAGGTTAGAGGCTGAAACCAGGAGCCAAAATAATGAGCATTGACATCAAATGGTATTACCACCGAAAGAGTTGAGTGAGCTGCACCCGCGCCCAGGAGTTCCTGGTGCCCAAGTCCATCACCCAGCCCGAACATCTCCTTGCCAACAAGATTAAAATCCACCAAGCACAGGCCATCGCACTCGCGCGGGAATCCTCTGCTGTTTGGGTGACCAAGGGCAAGAAGCTCATCAAACTCGACCCGGTATCAGCGGCCAGTGATGAGGCCTTGGCCAAGTTGATTCTTGGACGTTCAGGCACATTGCGCGCACCCGCTTTTAGGGCCGGCGAAGTCTTTATGGTCGGGTTTTCTGAAGTCGCCTACGGGGCATTATTTGACTGATTAGCGACCGGTGTCGCCTGAACCGGTGTCGCCTAAACCGGTGTCGGCATCCGCGTCGGCATC
>DBIS01000209.1:0-2011 GCA_002296975.1 Deltaproteobacteria bacterium UBA796
GCGTCTGAGTCTGAGTCTGAGTCTGAGTCTGCATCAGCATCTGCGTCTGCGTCTGCATCTGATTCCAGTGCGTTATTTCCGGTGTCGTCCCCGAAATCAAATGGTGGAGCCGTGGCCAAATCCTTGGGTACAGCGTTGCAAGCGACGAGGGTAAACAGGGCAAGTAAGCGCATGGGTTTCTCCATTGGACCGCCGATCTAACAGATGAAAGCGCCTAAGGCTGGCCGCTAGAGTGACATCTTTGAAAAGCTGCCTTTGCCGGCATGAATGGTCGCATTTTTAAAGCGATATTCTATTTGCGCCGCTTGTTCTGGGTCCGGCGCTTACGGGTCCCTTTGTCATTTTTTGGCTTGGGTCGTGCGTAGCCCTTTTTGTATCGTTCACTCTGGCCTGCGCGTTTTGGGTCAACCCCGCCCGCTATCTCTCGAAGCCGTCGAAGCTCTTCAGGTGTGAGCAGCCGAACCTTTCCCCGTTCGCAATTGCGCGCCGATATAGTGGCAAAGCTCTCTCGTCGGAGCTTGGATACCGGGTGATTCACATGTTCAAAAATACGGCGAATCAGCCGATTTCGTCCCTCGGTCACCGTGACTTCCAGCCAAGCGTTACCGGAGTCGGTCCGTTCGACGACACGAATCTTGCAAGGTGCTGTGCGGCCGTCTTCGAGGCGAACACCCTTCCTTAGTCTTTCCAGCGTTCGCTCATCGGGCGTCCGCCAAACCTTGACCATGTAGCGCTTGGGCACGTGCATGGATGGGTGGGTGAGCTGGTGAGCCAAATCGCCATCGTTGGTGAACAGCAACACACCTTCGGTATCCATATCCAATCGGCCGATGGGCTCTACTCGGTTTTCAACTTGCTCCAGCAGTTGGAAAACGCTTTTCCGACCATCGGGGTCGTTGCGGCCTGTAATGACCCCGCGTGGCTTGTTGAGGAGGTAGTACACATGCTGGGCGGGCCGGGGAAGTGGTTCGCCATCGATAGTAATTTTATCGTTTAGGGCGACTGGGTGGCCAGGGTGGTGAACGACATCGCCGTTAACGCAGACCCGTCCCTCTTCGACGATACCTTCGGCCTCACGGCGGCTGGCAAAGCCTGAGCGAGCGATGACTTTAGAGATTCGGCGGGTTTCTTCTGACATGGTTCCATCCAAGAGCGGTGCCACCTAACCCGGAACACCGATCAGTCGATGGGTTCGTACGGATGGAGTGGGAGGGCTTCTTGGACTGGATGCAAAAAATGCGGAGTATCTATGGCCGGTTTTTGACTAAGTACCCCGGTAATGGCCGAATACGGGTCGCCATCGGTGCTGCCTATTCCATCTCGCGCATCGTCTTGCTGAAGTTCACGCAAGTCTCGGAGTGATGGGAGATCGGAAAGATCTCGAAGCCCAAAAAGGCTTAAAAACTCAGGAGTTGTGCCATAGAGCAGTGGGCGGCCAGGCTCATCTTTGCGGCCAGTAACGGCGATGAGCCCGCGCTCTGAGAGCATGCGGAGGATGCCGCCAGGATCTACGCCACGGAGGTCTTCTACCTCTGATCGGGTGACCGGTTGGCGGTACGAGACGATGGATAAGGTCTCTAATGCTGCTCGGGAAAGCTTGAAAGGCTGCTCGCCCCGTAAGGACGCGACATAACGGGCAGCATAAATATCGGTTCTGAGCTGCCAGCCTTTGGCCACCTCGACCAGGCGAATGCCGCTTCCCGGCCGGCGATATGTGGCTTGAATGCTGTAAAGTGCGGGCCGAATGGCTGCTTTTCCGGGCTCGCCGAGGTGAATGTTTAGTTGGGGTACGGTGAGGGGACCATCAGCGGCGAAAAGCAACGCCTCAATGGTACCTTGGAGCTGGCTTGGCGCGGGAGGCTTGAGGGGGGCGTTGGCGTCATAGGGGTCGCGGGTGGCCTCTTCTCCTGCGGGTCTCAAGTCCCAGATGGCCCCTGGGCTGGATGCCCTTGGGAATATACAGACCACATTCTCTGCATCTCGTGGGGCTTGGTCGTCGTCGTCGTCGTCG
>DBIS01000209.1:2337-3667 GCA_002296975.1 Deltaproteobacteria bacterium UBA796
GTCGTTGTCGTCGTCGTCGTCGTCGTCATCTGGAGCGTCTGATGTCGGGGCTGCCTGGGCTGGCACACCGTGAAACAAGCCCAACTCGATGGGAAGCGGAAAGGCGATCGGTGCATCAAAAGACGAGGAGCCAGCATCTGGACTGGTTTGGGTTGCTGCTGCGTGCAGGCTGGTCGGTGGCTCTAGGCCATCATCGAAAAACTGCAATGAGACCAATTTGGTGGGGGCTTTGGTGCTTTCTTCGTTTGGGTCGATCTCGTCAGGCGGAAGCGTGTCGTCGCTCATCGGGTGCCGCCGATCAGCAACAAGAGGTCTGCGTCGTCGGGCGTGCGTTGGGCCTCGAGTATCACGGGTCCGAGATGTTCTTTCTGCTCCACAGAGATGATGCCCAGCTTGGCCATCTCTAAGGTGCAGATAAAGCCCATGACCCTCTGGCCGGCGCTCGACATTGCACCCAGCAAGTCCTTGAGATCTCTCGGCCCTTGGGAGAGTCTGCGCATCATCCACGATGCGACCTCGTCCATCGACACGGTTTCTCGAGTGACCGAGTGAGAGGGCGGAGGGGCCGCCGAGCGTTGCAGTACTTCGTAAAAAATCTCCAACAAGCCCATGGCGTCTACGCTGGGATCGACCGGCCGGTCTGTTCCCAACACTTCAGTAGGGGGGCGGACGAATACATCACGACCGAGCATCGGGCGGTCTGCGAGTGTTTCGGCGGCGCGCTTGTAGCGCTCGTACTCGAGCAATCTCTGGGCGAGGGCCTCACGAAGCGCGATTGGGTCGTCCTCATCGTCTTCGTCTTCAAATAGGCCGGTACTGGGAAACATCTCTCGGCTTTTTATCAAACACAAGGTGGCTGCAATGACCAAAAACTCCCCAGCAGTGTCGAGCTCCATTGCCTCCATCAGCGTGATTTGACCCAAATACGCGCTCATTATCGGCGCGATGGGCACCGTGCGGATGTCGACCCCGTGCTGTCGCACCAAAAACAGCAACAGCTCGAGAGGGCCGTCAAATTCATCGGTGTGAATCGCACCGGTATTGGCGTTGCAAGCGAGCAAAGAGTTGGCCACGAAAAGGAGGGGTGAGATCTGGGGGGAGAGGGGAGATCTCGGGGGGGAGGAGTCACAACGATATCGGCCGCGATCATCCAAGGCAAGGAGGAGTTTTACCTTTTTCTTGCTTGTCACAAACAAAGTTTAAACCTCGGTTTACTCAAAACCCATTGTTTAGTGTTGACGTGTAAAGACTTGTGAACTAGCCATCGGGATGACCTGTCGATCATATGGCCGGTCCAACTTGGGTTAGTGATGCTTTTGAGACGTCACGA
>DBIS01000005.1 GCA_002296975.1 Deltaproteobacteria bacterium UBA796
CACCGCCGCAGCCCTGGCTTATGGCCTGGACAAGACCGAGGACCAAATCATCGCTGTGTTCGACTTTGGTGGCGGTACATTCGATATTTCCATTCTTGAAGTGGGCGACTCTGTGGTCGAGGTCAAGTCCACCAACGGTGACACTCACCTTGGCGGTGATGATGTAGATCACGTGTTGATCGACTGGATGATCGACACGTTCAAAAAGGACAGCGGCATCGACGTCGGTGGGCAACCGATGGTGCTTCAACGGCTCAAAGATGCCGCTGAAAAAGCCAAAATCGAGCTTTCGACCAAACAGCAGACCGAGATCAATCTGCCATTTTTGACAGCAGACGCCTCGGGGCCGAAGCACTTTGTGCAGACCCTCTCTCGCAGTCAGTTTGAGCGCATGATCGATAGTGTGGTCGAGCGCACCCTTGAGCCTTGTCGCCGGGCCATCAAAGATGCTGGGGTCAAGGCCTCAGAGATCGATGAGATCATCTTGGTGGGCGGCTCTACTCGGATTCCTCTGGTTCAAGAAAAGGTAGAGAAGCTTTTTGGCCGCCCTGCAAACCACTCGGTGAACCCGGATGAAGTGGTTGCTGTGGGTGCAGCGATTCAAGGTGGCGTGCTTTCAGGCGATGTGCAGGACCTGCTCTTGCTGGACGTGACACCCTTGTCTTTGGGCCTCGAGACCCTTGGTGGTGTCAACACCGTGCTCATCCCACGCAACACCACTATCCCCACCAAAAAGTCTGAGACTTTCTCAACTGCGGCGGACAATCAGACCGCTGTCGACGTTCATGTCTACCAAGGCGAGCGTCCCATGGCCAAAGACAACCGGATGCTCGGAACATTCCGTCTCGACGGTTTGCCAGCGGCTCCGCGTGGCGTGCCACAGGTTGAGGTGTCCTTCGACATCGACGCCAATGGTATTTTGAACGTGACGGCCAAAGATAAGGCCACCGGGCGTGAGCAGAAGATCGTTATCACCAGCTCCTCAGGACTCTCCGATGAAGATGTCGAGAACCTGGTTCAAGAGGCTGCTGCGAACGAGGAAGACGACAAGATTCGTCGCGAGGTTATCGAGTCGCGCAATCAACTCGACAACTTGGTGTACCAAACCGAAAAGCTGCTTTCCGAAAATAAGGACAAGCTGCCCGAAGAGGAGGTTTCCAACGTTGAGACTGCGCTGGCCAGTGCCAAAGAGGCGCTCGACACTGATGATCTAGACGGCCTTAAAGCCGCCTTTGAGGCCTTGACCGGTGCGAGCCACAAGCTTGCTGAGGTTGCGTATCAAAGTGAGGACGGCGCTGCGGATGGTGGTGCTCCACCCGCCGAAGAAGCTGACGATGGCGGTGATGATGTCATCGACGCTGAATACGAAGAAGCCTAAACTCGCGCTTAAGCCAAGCGGATCGAGAGACGCCAGATGAGCAATCAACGGGATTATTACGAAGTCCTTGGCGTGGACCGATCCGCCGGCGATGCCGACGTCAAAAAGGCCTATCGTAAATTGGCCATGAAGAATCACCCGGATCGAAACCCGGATGATCCTTCGGCCGAGGCTCGATTCAAGGAGGCATCAGAGGCTTACTCTGTGCTCTCCGACGCCGCCAAGCGGCAGACCTATGACCGGTATGGCCATGCAGGTTTACAAGGCGCTGCTGGCGGGGGCGGGCCTGGCTTCAACAGTTCCGAAGAGATTTTCAGCCATTTTGGCGATCTGTTCGGCGATCTGTTCGGTGGTGGCGGTCGCGGTGGTGGGCGGCAATCACGACGCGGGGCAGACCTGACTGTCCGCATCATGGTCGGGTTTTTGGATGCTGTCCATGGCTGTGAAGAGGAGATTGAGGTCAGTCGGGCCGAGGCCTGCGACCCTTGTAGCGGCTCTGGTGTAGAGCCAGGGCATGAACCTGAGCAATGCACCACATGCGGTGGGGCCGGTGAGGTCATTCAATCCCAAATGTTTCTGCGAATCCGCACCGTGTGTCCAGCGTGTCAGGGGCGTGGTCAGGTGGTTCGACACCCGTGTACCGGATGCTCCGGGCGTGGCACCCAGGCCGTCAGCAACACGTTGACCGTCAAAGTGCCCGCAGGCATCGAGGGCGGACAAGTGCTTCGCCTGAGCGGAAAGGGCAACTCAGGCGCAGAGGGTGCACCAGCAGGAGACCTGTATGTAGAGGTGCAAACCGAGGCTCACGAGTTTTTCGAGCGGCGGGGTGCAGATGTGTTTTGCGAGGTGCCCGTGAGCTATGCCCAGGCCTGCCTCGGCGCTGAGATCACAGTACCGACAGTTCACGGGGACAGCCTTTTGTCCATTCCGAATGGCACCCCCTCAGGCAAGGTCTTTCAGATCAACAATGAGGGCGCACCTCGGCTCAATGGCAGGGGCCGTGGAAGTCTATTCATTCAGATGTTGGTCGCTGTGCCAACCAGCCTCACCCTGGTCGAAAAAGAGCTGCTTCGGAAGCTTGCTGAGATCCAAGACGAGAAAGTTGTGGAGCGGGGCTTTTTAAGAGAGTTCTGGGACCGGCTGACCGGATAGCGTTTGGCAAATATTGCCGATGGAGACCCCATGAATGGTGTTGAAACTATTTCTGATATCGAAGCGGAGATCGCCAGGGTAAAGCCGGTTATCGACGCCGTCCGCGCCCAAATCGCCTCGGTCATTGTGGGCCAGAAGGCCATGGTGGACCGCCTGCTGATCGGGGTGTTGTCCAATGGGCACATTCTGCTCGAAGGGGTGCCGGGGCTGGCCAAGACCACGGCGGTGCAAGCCCTTGCGGACGCCCTGAGCTTGGACTTTAAACGCATTCAATTTACGCCAGATTTACTGCCATCAGACTTGATAGGCACCCAGATTTACAACCCAAAAGACGGCAGTTTTTCCACCCATAAAGGGCCTGTGTTTGCCGATATCGTGCTCGCTGACGAGATAAATCGTGCGCCGGCAAAGGTGCAGTCCGCCCTGCTTGAGGCCATGCAAGAGCGCCAAGTGACCATGGACGGGCACACCCACCGTTTACCCGACTCGTTTATGGTGTTGGCCACACAAAACCCCTTGGAGCAAGAGGGCACCTACCCCTTGCCAGAAGCCCAAGCCGACCGCTTTTTGATGAAGGTGCGCATCGACTATCCGGACGCCGCGGAAGAACTCGACATTCTTCGTCGATGTGCTGGACCCTCAGTGCAGGTTCAGGCTGTGGCCTCCGAGGCCGACCTTGCGGCAGCCCGGTTGGCGGTGGCTCGGGTTCGGATGGAGGGCGTTATCGAGGAATACATCGTGGCGTTGGTCCAAGCCAGCCGCCCAGGTGGCGTGAATGCCAGCGGCGTTGCCAAACAGTTTATCGATGTCGGGGCAAGCCCCCGTGCCACCTTGGCCCTCGGGATTGCTGCTCGCGCCCACGCATTTTTGGTGGGTGGTCGCGGTTATGCCACCCCAGACGACGTAAAGTCGGTCGCCCGAGATGTTCTGCGCCATCGAATCATTGTAAACTACGAGGCTGAGGCCGATGGTGTTGGCCCAGATGAGGTCATCGCCCGTTTGCTCGAGTCGGTGCGAACCCCCTGAGACCATGCTGACCCCAGAGGAACTCAAACAGCTCAAGCGGCTGCATATTCAGGCGGGCCGGCGGGTGGATTCACCTTTTGCCGGAGGCTATCGCAGTGCTTTTCGGGGTCGGGGCATGGAGTTTGAAGAGGTGCGACCCTATGTGCCCGGGGACGATGTTCGTCATATCGATTGGAATGTTACCGCTCGGGTCGGGCTGCCCCATGTGAAGGAGTTTCGGGAGGAGCGAGAACTGTGTTTGCAGTTGGTGCTCGATGTGTCGGGTTCAGTCGGGTTTGGTTCTGGCGGAACCGATGGGCGTACGGATAAACGTCTTCAGATCGCTCGGTTGGCGGGTGCTTTGGCCTATGCGGCCATTCGAAATGGAGACCAAGTTGGTCTGATGACATTCACCGATAAGGTCGAGCGATTTTTGCCGCCCCGAAAGTCTCGGGGGCACGCCTGGGCTGTCATGCGGTCTGCCTTTGAGCGGTCCGCCACGGGCAAAGCCACAGATCTGGCGGGTGCGCTGTCAGAGGTTGGCCGTCATTTGAGGCGCCGGGCGGTTGTTTGTGTGCTCTCTGATTTTGTGTCGGACAGTGATTACAGCCGCGAGTTGGCCATCTTGGCGCGGCGTCATCGGGTCAACTGCTTTTTGGTCCACGACCCACTCGAGGCCCAGATGCCAGACATCGGCCTTGTCGATGTGGAGGATGCCGAGACTGGGCGTCGGGTGTTGGTGGATACCGCACAATGGCGTGGAGTCCACAGCGTCGACGCCCGCATCCGAGAGATCCGGCGCCTCGGGGTACATCCGAGTGCGGTTGGCACCAACGACGACCCTTTTGCTCACTTGATGCGGCACTTTAGGCGTCTGGAGCAAACCCGATGATGGGTGTTCTCCTTTTCTTTTTCGCTTGCAGCGACCCCACGGTGCTGTCCGCGTTGACGCCACCCTTAGCGGAGATCGTGGTGACGGTTGCCGACGCGCAGGTCGCCAGCGGTGAGGGTGTGGTGGTTGAGGTTGAGGTTGTTGCCGCAGAGGGTTGGACTGTGGCCCCAGGGATTCCATTTTCTGAGGGGCTTGTGGTTGAGCTGAGCGCAGAAGAAGGCCCGGTATTGGTCGGCGAACGGAAGGTCACCAGCCGCCGGTACGCCCTCAGTGGACCCGATGGAAGCTATGTTGTTGGCACAACCGAGGGTGAGGCCCAGGGCCCCGAAGGCCAGAGCAGAAGCTTTTCGCACCCGCCGTTATTTGTGGACATCGGCGTGGAAGGGCCAACCGGTGGTGCGATGGATGGCTTCGCAAAGCCACCGCCCA
>DBIS01000300.1 GCA_002296975.1 Deltaproteobacteria bacterium UBA796
TTTCCATTAAAGGCTCGACCGCGAATCGACTCAAAAAGCGGGGCATTCTCCCAAACATCCCGAAAAGACTGTGTGCGTAAATCACCAGCAACTTCAGGTAGATATGGGCACGGCGTCAGCTTTCCGTCTGGGGTTATCCGACAATATTGAACCCCGCATGGGCAACGGGTTGAGTAGTTTGTCAACGGTGAATCTGGCGCCAACTCGTGGACAACGCGCATTAATGCAGGCTGACATTTGGAGCGTACCAACATGCGTCCACGCATCTCGGTTTCAAGGGAGACCAGCTCCTTCAGGATGGACTCATTCTCTTCTGGGCTCAGCTCGGCCAACTCACGCCCTCGCCCGGTCACAACCAAAAAATACAGATTGAAAGACACGGCACCTTGCTCTGCCGACCACCGAACAAGATCGCCCAACTCATGGCGATTGTCCGCGGTCACAGACGTTTGCACAATAAAGTCCAACTGAGCGTCACGAAGCCGCCCAATGGCCGCTTGGGTCATTTGCAGCGCGCTTTGACCATGCCGAAAAGTGTTGTGCCGCTCTGCGTGGAGAGAATCCACACTCACCGCCACCCCCGTCACCCCGGCATCTTTGAGGGACCGAATCCGCCCTTCCGTCAAGCCTGTGCCATTGGTACCAACAACAACTGTCGCCCCTCGGCTGGACGCGTAGTCTGCGATATCCTCGAGGTCCTTTCTCAATAGCGGCTCGCCACCCGTCAACACAAACATCGGCGCTGGGTTGATCTCGAGAATTTCATCTGTGATGCGTTTAATCTCGACCAAAGTCAGCTCACCATCTGTCGGCTGCCATGGCCCTGCAGCGATATAACAATGGTCACAGGCGAGATTGCACCGTTTTGTCAGGTTCCACGCGACCACATGGGGAATTGCGGCTGTACGAGTAGAACTCGCCGAAAGTGAAGCTTTCCGCTCGGTCCAAGCGGCTTCATCGATGGTTAGGGAGCGTGTCATAGCCCCCCTTCTATCCTACAGGAAGCACTTTGGGCTAAGCTACCCTCTCAAACCATGAATCCAACTCAATACTCCCATCCGCTCACCCCTCCACTTAGCCCAGGCCGAAGCCCTTGGGCCAACAATGGCACAGCCCCTACCGGAAACGCTTCCGAGGTCATGAAACACTGCATCAACAAGCTTTCGGCCCTCGAATGCAGTGCGAGCCACAAAGGAAACCGGCTATTTTTACATCGGCTCATCAAGGATCTGCACGCCACAGACCTTAAGCTTCCTGGCTTTCCGAGCGTTGCAAAAGCGGTCGACCTGATGATGAAAAAGGACCGCGCGGATGCCTTTAAGTTCTCAAAACTACTAGAAGAAGACCCGGCATTGGAGCATGCGGTTTGCTATCAGGCGAACTCTGTCCTTTACAGCAGGCCCACCAGCAGTATTCGCGGAGCGATCGCACGAATCAGCCAGGACAATATGTGGCGGCTGATCACACGGGTGAGCATCGAGGCCTCCGTGTGGCATGTGCCCCATATGGAAAGCTGGGTCGATGCCCAGCGCAGTCATGCGGTGGTGGTCGCCGAGGTGGCCGCCCACCTGATCGGGGAGCGACGCTGCACCGCTTATTTGAGTGGACTGCTTCACGGGATCGGCCGACTCAGCATCTACCGTGCCGCCGTGCGACATCGTCGAAACCCGGCGCCCGAATCGGATTTTGTAATCCAAATGTGCAACCAGCTTTACTCAGCCATCGGGATGCTGATCGCGAAGGCATGGGGGCTCGAGGACACCGTGATCATCGCCATCGGTTTTCATAATGGCCCGAGTTCTGCACCTCAAATAGGTAAGAAGGATGCATGGGTAGTGCACCTGGCCAATATTATTGCCCACACCGTGGCCGCAGAGGCTGAGGGTCTGGACACCGACGGGCGTGAGATCATCGCCCAAATGAAAGGGGTTCGCTTCGACCGAGAAGAGGCCTTCGATATCGCCCACGACGCCCTCAGCGAATGTGACGCTTACCAGGCCGCCCAGGTCGCTCAAGCAGAAAGCGCATGATGTTGACACCCTGCGATTGCGACTAAAGCGGCGACCGTAGTAGACTGGGCTCCAACGGGGGCAGCGTGGGCAACGAGCGTCGACAGCATTATCGCGTATCCAGCACGACCGATCGCGATGTATCCGTGCGCATTCGATTGCCGAACGGCAGTGAGCAGACCGTGGGCCTTATCGATGTGAGCGCCGGTGGCGTGGCACTCGCACTTGGCGTGACCGAGGCACTTAATGTGCGCCTAAATACGCCGGTCACCATCATCTTCGACTCAAATCGGCTCACCCATGATCTCGAAATCACCAGCCATCTGCGCCACATCAAAAATTCCGATGACAATAAAAATGTGATCTACGGCGTGTCCTTCGACACATGGGACAAACACCGGCTCAGCCTCACCCCCAAACTCAAAAGCTTATTCAATGAGCG
Source organism: Deltaproteobacteria bacterium UBA796 (assembly GCA_002296975.1). Taxonomy (GTDB): domain Bacteria; phylum Myxococcota_A; class UBA796; order UBA796; family UBA796; genus UBA796. The sequence goes on from DBIS01000300.1 coordinate 2,452, forward strand.
TGAAGCCGTAAGGGTCGGCCCTCGCGACAATGAAGAGCTTGAAGTTCACCTTGTATTTGAGGGCCAAAGCAAAACCATGGTCGGGCTACTCCGGGATATCTCGGTTTTTGGACTCGGAGTGTGGGTCAACGCCGAGGATACCCAGAGGCTTCAAAACACCACCAACCTTATCGTTGAAATTACCTTGGCTTCCCCTAAAGATGGCCCGAAAATGGACTTGGCAGTTGAGATTAGACACATCGCCGCAGTCGGAGAGCGGGAACGGGTGGGGCTGCGCTTTATCGAGACAGACAGAATCAAACAGAAGTCACGCCAAAAAACCATCACCACCTATGTGATGACCCGCCAAATCGAAGATGCGCGAATCGACGCCGAGCGCCGGCGCCTGATGGAGGCTCACTACCCCATGGGTTAATCGCGCTTTATGGCCACAATGTACACACAAGTCAATCGCGCGATCCTCTGGCTTTTACGAGGCGACACCTTCGAAATGGGAGGGGAAGTCGGCGACACAATGCCCGTGCACGCCGTCGACATCGGTTCGTTTTACATTTCGCGCGGACCGATATCAAATATCCAATTTGAGGCATTTGAGGCCAATTTTTTGAGACACCATCGCAGCGCTGGCGATGACGATCCAGCGGTTGGCTTGAGCTTTCACCAGGCCACCGCATATGCAAACTGGTACGCCAAGTTGTCCCACAAGGCATTTCGCTTGCCCACCGAAGCCGAGTGGGAATTCGCGGCCCGGGCGATGGGTGTTGCACGCTACCCATGGGGAGAAGACCCTACCGCGGGTGGGCCCTTTGCCTGGACATCCGAAAATAGCGGCGAACACTGCCACCCGGTCGACACTCCCAAGCCCAGCAAGGCCGGCCTATTCGGCATGTTGGGCAATGTCTCGGAATGGACCGCGTCGGCTTATCGCCCCTACCCAACCACCGCAGAGGATGGCCGTGACGACCCAAGCGGTACTGAGGAACGGGTGGTTCGCGGAGGCTCGATTGACGACTCTGTGCACCAACTCAGCTGTGCAGCCCGCGGGCACCGTCCACCTGGCACCACCGGCGAACTGATTGGCTTTCGGATTGTTCGGGCCCTATGAGCATCGCCTCTGCCAACCTGGCGCACACCCTAGAGGCACTCGATTGGCCCGTCATCCGAGAGGCTTTCGCCAGCCGATGTCAAAGCCGGCGTGGGGCCGAAACGGCGATGACAGATACCTTCGCGAAGGCTCCAGCCATCGCCCTGAGGTGGCTCGCTGAGGTCGATGAATTGTGGTCGCTCAATGATATGGGAGACCAGCCGCCCATATCGGCCATCCACGATATCGAAGCACTCGCGCACCGCGCGTCAAAGGGTGAAGCCCTCGAAGCCGAGGACCTGATCGACATCGCTGCAGCTTTGGCCGCGATGGATCAACTCGCCCGATGGATCCGGGGGAGGCCAGAAGCGATTCCCCTGTTGGTGGCACTCGCCGAGCCGATTGATATTGATATCTTTTTGCTCAGAAACCTCGAGGATAGTTTTGACCGCCAGGGTGAACTGGCCGACAGTCATTATCCCGAGCTCAAACGCATCCGAATGCGCATGGTCCAACTCAGAGCCACGGTCCGTGAACGCCTCAACGCGCTGTTGAGCGACCCGGCCATGAATGATGCCTTCCACGACAAATACATCACCGACCGCGGCGGCCGCCTGGTCATCCCGGTCCGAGTTGAGGCCAGAAAAAGACTGGGTATCGTACACGACACATCCCAGTCCGGTGAAACGGCTTTCGTTGAACCAACGATCGTTATCGAGCAGCAAAATGAACTCAAACAGCTCGAAGCCGAACTCCGGCGAACAGTGGCCCGAATTTTGGCAGAACTCTCGGCGATGGTGGGCGACTCACATCAAGCCATCACCGCCAGCCTTAGCGCCACCACCGATCTGGACCTGGCCAACGCCCGCGCTCAACTGGGTATAAGCCTCGACGCCGCCATCCCAACGATTGGTGCCGCGGCTGAGCTTCATCTCATCGATGCCCGCCACCCTGTCTTGGCCCTTCGCGGTCTCGATGTGGTCCCAAACACCATCATCATCAATGACGCCAACAGCGGGCTGGTGTTGACCGGCCCAAACGCTGGCGGAAAAACCATCACCCTCAAGACCGTCGGCTTATTGGCCTGCATGGTGCGGTCAGGACTGCCCATCCCCGCTAAGCCAGGCTCCCGAGTGGACTGGTTCTCTCCCGTCATCGCTGTGGTCGGCGACCTCCAAGATGTGTCCGAGGACCTCTCGACCTTCTCATCCCATCTCGTTGGACTCAAATCCGCCATCGACACCGCTGCCCCCGGTGCATTAATTCTGCTGGACGAGATCGGCATCGGTACAGACCCAGCCCAAGGTGCGGCGCTTGCAGCAGCAGTCATCGAACACATCGTCTCGGCGGGCGCACGTACCGTCGTCACCACCCACTACACCGCGATCAAAGAGTTGGCGGCCGCACACCCTCAGATGGCCTTAATGGGAGCTGTTTTCGCAGACGGAAGCCCCACTTTTCGTATGGAATCCGGTCGCGTTGGGCGTTCTCACGCATTGGCCATCGCACGATATATGGGCCTACCCAACTCGGTTATCGAGCGCGCCCGAAACCTTCTAGATACCGAAGCGCGCAGAATGGATGAGCTGCTGACCAAGGTTGAGAATGAACGGGAGCATTTACGCACCGCCCGCGCCTCACTCGAAGAACAACGGCGTAAGGCCAGCTTTGAACTTGCGCGGTTGACCGACCGGGAGGCCCATTTGAATGCCCGGCGAGACCGAGATGACGCCCGTGACCGAGCGGGTTTCCGAGCGCGTCTCTTGACGGTCGAGCAGAATATCAAGGCCGAGATGAAGTCCCTCCAAGGGGCGCCGAATATGAGAACAGCCGCTCAGTTGCTCGACACAGTCAAAGACCACCGGACGGCCGCGGCACCTCAAACACCCCAGTCCCCAAAACCCGATGACCGCTTTCTTCAGCCTGGTGACCGGGTAAAACTGCTGAACCTGGGCGTACACGGTGTTGTGGTACAGGTCAAAGCAGACCAGATCGAGCTGGACGTACGCGGAAAACGTCTGCGGGTGCCACGCTCGACGCTCAAACATGCACCGGGTAATCCACGCCCCACCGCGCCAAAAATCTTGTCCGGCACAGCATCTCGTGGCCCCGATGGCGTGCGGACCGCTGCAAACACCCTCGACCTGCGCGGCATGCGGGTAGAAGAGGCCATCGTTGCGGTGGAGGATTTTTTAGACGGCCTCACCCTGACCGAGCATGGTTGCGGCTACTTGTTGCACGGCCACGGAACCGGTGCGCTCAAGTCTGCCCTCCGCCAGTGGCTTCCTGGAAATCGCTACGGAAAAAAATGGCGCACTGGTGGCCCCGACGAGGGTGGCGACGCCTTCACCGTCGT
>DBIS01000227.1:0-6689 GCA_002296975.1 Deltaproteobacteria bacterium UBA796
CAGAGCGCTTCCAACTCAGCCAAGGGCGCCGATCGTTCGAGGGTGACAGGGGTTGGGCCGTCAGGTGATGACGTATCGAATGCCGTAATGATCGAGTGGCTCAACAAGGAGGGCCACTTCGATCCCACGGCCACCAAGACCACAGGGGACACCGAAGCCTCGTATGATGAGTTTACGTTGGGTATCTTCCAGGATGCTGGCCTGGCCCCCACGATCTCTCAGAGGAACATCGAGAAGAACAAGACAGCTTCCCAACAGTGGACCGACAACAGGAGCTCGCTGGGAGTGAGCGCGGACGGTGTCGCAGTGGACGGTTCATGGGGCGATGTGAACAAAGTGGGCCATGGCCGTCGCGACAAGCCCGATGGCCGAGATTTCACCACCACCAGAAACGCCACGACGGCTGGGGCCCAATTCAATGGTGTCGATGACTGGAAATTAAATCTCGGAAACTCCACCGAGACCGAGGTGAGAAACGAGAAAAAGGGACAGGAATCGACCAATTCCAGTCACTCGTCTAACAAAGGCATTTCCGTCGGATCGGATGGTGTTGGCTTCAACGCTGGCCGCAGCTCGACATCGGCTTCCGGTGCCAAGACCAAGGCCACTGGTGAAGTCACTGTGGGAGACCACAAGGTCGGGGCCGGGGGAGGCATACAGCACACATCTGCCGGTGGCACCAAGGCATCAGCCAACGTGTCGGGGAGCGTGACCTACAACAAACCCACTCCCCGAGAGATTGACGGACAGTCATCGGGTCTCGACGCCACGATTCGCGATGTGGCCGGAGGGGATGTCACCGCAACGGGCCGCACCAATGGTGCCAGTATCGCGGGTTCGGTTGGGATCGGAAAGGGCGCCTTTGGGGTTTCGGCCAGCGGCCACGCTGCCACCGAGAGCGGAGTCCATTTTCACACCAACGACTCCATTACCGACAAGGGCAATGTAGAAGACCGCCATGCGAGCCGTCTGCCGGACGGCGCATCTCTCTCCGAGTTGGATTTGGCCGGGCTGGACTCCGGAGAAGGCTACTCCATGCAGCACACCGGGTCGGTCGGAGCGGGGCTGGGTGTCGTGATCTATGGCGTGGGCGCCGGAGGCTCGTTCAGCAGCACTGATGTGCAGCAGACGGTCATTCATCGCAATGACGAGGGCTATTTGGTCGATATCCAGACCATGGATTCCGAGACGGCTGCTGGCAATGTCAACGCCGGGGGTGGAGTGGTTGAGGTGGGGGGCTCCTCCACTTACGGCTCTTCTTCCCGGGTCCGCTTCCAGACCGACCACGATGCCATGATGGCATTTCAGCAGACGGGCATTCTTCCCGGTGCCATCGACAATCTGGGCCACGACGATCCCAGGCGCGGCCTCTATGAGCGCGCCGTGAACGACCCCGAGTCCCTCACCAGCAGAGACAAGGCCATGCTCGTGGTCATGGCCAGGGAGCTGAACGCCCGGACCATGGCTCATGACCCCTCGGGTCTCTCGCTACCTTATGGGGGCGAAGGCACCGAGTATACCCAGGTCGAGCAGGGCAAGAACAGCATGTCTGAGACCCATCTCAACGTGGGCGGATTCAATATTCTGGACAGCGGATATGGCGAGCAACGGTCGTCCAAGGTCGCTCGAGATCCGAGCGGCCAGATCGTTCCGACAGAGACCCGGGGCGATGACAGCAATTATTACTTTTCGGCGGATGACCACTCCCGTCATGTGGCAGGCGGAGGGGGCAATGTCCTGTACAGCGAGAGCACCACGAACCTCGGGAGCGGCGAGCGGGACGATCTCTACAAAGGAGCCGGAGACAGTGCGGCTACCGAGACACGGTACGGGAGCGGAGGCGTTGGCAGCGGAGCGAGCTACTCCTACCAGGCTCTCCGCGGCAACAAGGACCAGATCACGATCAGCATCAACGAGGATCAGCGCCAGCGGTTGGCCCCCGAGCTCGACTATGAAGGGGGAAGCCTCGTCTGGCGCGGCGATGCGATCGATAATGAGCGGCGGATGGCAACCATCACCAGTGTGATGAAGGAAGGCACCTCCCCTGATCAGGTCCTGCACCAGCTCGTCCTCTATGGACTCCAGGCGAATCGCCCCCAACTCAAAGACCCCAGAGACCAGAACACTCTCCTGGTCAAAGACTTCTTTAGCCCTAAAGGGCAGAACGGTAGAGGCAGGAATCCACTCCTGGACTATCATGACCAGTGGATGGCGCATGAGGGCAAGATCGGAGCGGCCAGCGAGGGCGCCCTCGGTACAAAACCTCAGAAGTTCGACCGGGCGCAGGGCTTTGTCGACCAGCTGAATCCCCAGTTCGTGGACCAGACCCGGTCCAATATTGCCACTGACCAACTCCTTGAGATCGCCAATCAAAGCGGCTCACTCCAACGAAATACTCGAATAGGGGCAGTCGAGAGCCTCGATGATCTCAGGGCCTTGCCGGCATCTGAGCAGAAACAGTGGCTGCGTCGAGCCTCAGCAAGAGACATGTCCATGGTCCTGGCCATCGACGATCCGGTCATGCGAACCCGCACCTTGACCCACTTTATCGAGCGATCCGAGATGGGCAAGAAGGGCTCTCAGTTCAGCTTGGAGTTTGCAGAAGAGCTGATGGGTCTGGTCCAAGAAGACTCCCCCGAAGAGTTCAAGCGGCTGATTATTGAGATCCTTGAGATCGAGCGCGTCCAAGGGCGATAGCGAGCCCCTTCGTCCTCCCCTTCAGGTGAGCAGTGAACAGCCTGAATGAGAGTGCATGGCGGGAGCCTACCAGTTTGATCGAGAACGTAGTCCTTCGGCTAATACGAACTTTACGTCCGCAGGTTCCAGGTTCGATTCTTGGGCTGGCCTACCAGTAGTCTTCGATGTCCCCAAAACTATCGAGCCCCAACGGGATTGCAGCCAGGCTATCCGCCAGCACATCGCGCGCCTCCACGCCATCCGCGTCCGTACGCGGGGGGCTCTTATTGAACAGCACCGCCTAGCACGCGCCTGCAACCGCGGGAACCGGGTCGTCTGCCGCATAGCAAAAGAGGATACTGTGCGAGCCCTCCAACGAGCCCGTGTGCCCAGTGGCCCCCTCCCGCCGGCGAAGGTCCTTCGCCCAGCCGACGTTCCGGTCCACCAGTCCGGCTGGGTCTGAGACCAGATCGCCCCGCATAAAGGCCCAACCCAACCGCACCAAGTCCAGGCCACTCGCGAGCCATCCACCCGCCGAAAGCCGGTTCTCGAGGTTGAAGGCTCCCCCATAGGGCATGGCTGCCAGAGTGCCTTCCACCATCACCGATTCCGCAGTCGCGTCGGAGTGGTAGTGGTACCAGGGCTCATCGGGCTGAGCTTCGGATCGGAGAGTATGTCCCTGAACAAAGGTGTTCTCGTCCAGCTTGGAGAACACCAAGTCATCCACCGCATCCGTGACGGATCGGCCGGTTGTCAAAGACAGCACCTCCCCGAGAAGCGTGTAGGAAAAGCCGCAATAGCTCTTCTCGGTACCGGGGTCCGTCGCCAACGGGAGCCCACTGCCGTAGCCGATGATGTCGTTGACCGAAATGGGCAGAGACAACGCCGTACCCACCCGAGCATAAGCATCCTGGATTGCAAAATCCGACTTGGTGGGCTCATCCACATCATCTGGCTCACTGCTCTTCCGGCAGTTCCAGCCTGGACGATGCCGAAGCAAATGATCAAGGGTGATCTCTTCGACCCTGGGATCCCGGGTATCGATGACACCGTCTTCATCAACGTCCGCAGCGGGCTCCATGGCGATGAAATCGATCAGGCGGTCATCCAGAGACAGGGCTGAATCTGAGGCCTCGCTTTGGGCCACAATGGCAGTGGCCGTGATGACCTTGGAGATGGACCCGATCCGGTAGCGTGTCTCGGGGGTGCCCATCTCAGCCGCGTGCACCAAGGCACCGCTATCGTCCCGCTCACCCCCACAATGGTTGGTGTAGCTCTGACGGAGGACCAGGCGACCATCCCCAGCCACAAAGGCAACGCCCGCATTCGGGATCCTTTCCGCCCACATGTATTCTTGAATGGCGGTCTCAAAGTCGTGAAGCGCCTCAACACGCTCGCCCGCTACGGCAAAAGCACCAGCCGCAATGGCTGCTGACACATCCGAGAAGTCGTCTTCATCACACACAGCGCCCGTGTCGCCCTCCACAGCCGGCTCCTCCTTATCCCCACTACGACAACCAAAGCCCAAGAACAACCCCAACATCGCAAAGAGAAAAATACGCACAGACTCCCTTACAGTTTGAGTGGGAGGTGTACACGGCGAGTGGCCCTGTCTAGGCCATGAATCAAGTGCGATGCCGCCTGCGGACCTGTGTTTGGTCAAGATTGACCTCCGGCCCCTCGGTTTTGCCACACTCAGCGCACTTGGACCCATGCAACACCACACGTCCAACACGTCTCACAAGTCTTACCAAAATCGCCACAGGGACACGACAAGATGATGCAAGACCAACAGAAAAAACCCGAGGTCTTCGAGTCCACCCGGGCGAGGTTCACTCTTGGGGTGCGATGAGAATTGTGAGAATGTCCTCGAATTCATGAAGATGGAACAGAACCTCCGTTTTCGTTGCCCGATGACCACTCGCAGCCTTAGTCTCCTCTTATTGACGCGCTGTACCTCCGGCCTGTTTGCGGACTGGGGTCTCGAGTGGTTGCCCTTTCTCATCCACGTATCCGAGTATTTGAAGTTCCTGGAGGCGCTGAAAATCGACCGGGCGATCGGGGCCTGAAAAGGTGAATGGAGTCGCGTAAGAGGCCGCTTTTGGCCTGCTGGCTAATTCAAAGTGCTCACTTAAGATGCGGCCCGGGGCGTCGTTGGCGACGGGTAGGCCGATGAGCGCGTAGATCGTCGGGGCCACATCCAAGTCTCGGGGTTTGGATGGCTCGGACTGATTGCGCTTTACTCGGTTGCCCCAACCCATCAAAATGCCATGTTCAGAGTGTGCCGGATACAGCGGTGCGGACGTTTCGGCTGTCGTAAACCCATGGTCACTGACGATGATGAGCGTGGAATGTTTTGGGTCGATGCGCTTCATGATTCGGCCCAGCACGGAGTCCAGGTACTGGTAGTAGTCTTCCACCATTTTTCGGCCTTTCTTCAGCATTTCTGGTGTGGTTTCACCGTCGCTGAAAGGCCGTCGTCGGTTGTGGACTTCATGTTTCATGAAGGTATCATTGCTGCGCTTCCACATGCCTGGATCGTCCAGCATGAGCGCCACTGCAGCCTCATCGGTAAAGGGCCAGAGACGGTGCGAGAGCGCGTCCGCTCCCGAGAAATAGACCATTGCGAGATCGGGAGCAGGGGTGCCCACCAAGGCCTCGAAGAGCCGTATTGTGGTTTCGTCCCGAACCAAGGGATGTCGAACCACCGAGTAGCGGTCGAACTGGTAGGCGAGTGATGTGGTGTTTACCCAGTCGAGTGGCGGTACTTGTTTAGCTGCCGTCGTACAGAATGAGGCGGGTGAGACCAACATCTGGGAGGTGATTGAAGGATCCCGGTTTGGGGGGTGCTCCCCTTTGGTGTCGAGTCCTCCGACGAAGACCAATTCCTCCGATGTCATCACCCCCTGGATGGTCGACACGGGTGTGGTGAGGAGCCAATTCAAGACCCAAGTGGTTTGCTTGTTCTCTGTGGCCACATCCCACAGTCGCTTGACCTGAACATCCATGGAGCGGAACGGCTTTCCATCGGAACCAGTCCAATTGGGGATTCCGTGAGTCTCGGATGGGTATCCGCTGGCGATAGTGGTCCAGACGGATGGAGACACGATGGGGTGGCTTATCTGCATCCTACTTCGGAAGCCTTGTTTGCCAATCTGTGCGAAGTGAGGCATTTTGCCCTCCTTCACCATGCGATCAACCAAGGTGTGCTCGAGTGCATCCATACCCACAACGATCACTGCATCTTTGAGCCGCGACTTTGTCTGCGCCGGGCTGGGCTCGAGTGGATTTGGTTCGGTTGGTTTTGGTGCCCCAACACAGCTGGGTGCAAGGCTCCTGTTCGCACCACTTTGGAGGATTGGCTGTGGGCCGGGCTGGTGAGTCATGGGTGGAGGAGTGCGCATCGATGGGGCAGTCGATGGTTGTTTTTGGGGTGTTGGCTGAGCTGTTTGGGATGATGGTTCGCAGGCGGTCAGCATCAGCACGGTAAGGCCGGTGTTTAAAACTCTGTTTTTCAGCATGTGGCGAACCTCAGGACACATAGTAGCGGTTTTTCTCAAGCACATGTCATCGCATAAGGCGTGGGTTGTGCGTCCCGATGTTTTTTCTCTTGGTGCTGCTAAAATCACTCCACGGGTGGTCTCATGAAGGCGTATGATGGCCACCAAATTAGCCATAGTCAGCGAGCAATCATGGCCTTCAAGCAGGCTCGGTTTTGGACTAATGTTTCCTATCCTTAAAAAGCAAGAGCGCGATCTCGGCGCGCACCGAGGGCGGGCGATTCCGGACGGGAAGGCTGTAGTGGTCGAGGATCAGGCCCGTACGTCGCGGTTCGCCTTTTATTGTAGCCCAATAATGGTGTAGAATCGCGACTCAACGGAGTTGTCTCATGCGTCTCACGACACTCGCAATATCGTTTTCGTTGGCTCTTCTGGTTGGTGTGGCAAGCGATGCACATTCGGCTGGTCACGATCCAGATGTTGTCTCGCTTGCGACCGCAGGCAAGCAAGCAA
>DBIS01000227.1:7015-7454 GCA_002296975.1 Deltaproteobacteria bacterium UBA796
GCAAGCAAGCAACCGGTAGCCATGGTCAGAGAAGTGGCGAAAGATAAGAAGAAACCCGAATCGGGCGACAAGCCTCCTGCCCCTGCGGATGAGGACGACTCTGATTCCGACGACACAGAAACGAGTACGGACACAATGCCGGTCAAATGGGATCCACCAGATCCGGTAAAGAAGCCCAAAAAGAAGTCGTTTGTCGAGGCCGTGAAATTCAACGCTGAATTGAGCCAGTGGAACTTTCATGTCGCCACGACCCGGTCCTCGCGGACGTCTGACAATGGGAGGGTCTATGACTGGTCAAACGTGAACAAGGATGAAGAATACTCCTTGGATGGGGTGACCCTGTACGGTGCAGAAGGGGCGATTGAAACGCGGCTGTTCAATGCCTCATTTCAATATTCATCGAATACAGGGCTCACAACGGCTGTTGGGCCATCTTCAA
>DBIS01000109.1 GCA_002296975.1 Deltaproteobacteria bacterium UBA796
CCTTGAGCACGGGGGCTAGTCACGCGGTGGTCGACGACCTGACCGAGCGTTTCGTCGAGGAGTTCATTTGGCCCGCAGTGCGCGCGAGTGCGTTGTACGAGGGCATGTACCCGATGCACACAGCGTTGGGGCGTCCGTTGTTGTCTGCCCGCTTGGTGGAAGTGGCTGAGGAGTTTGGCGCCGATGCCATCGCTCATGGCTGCACAGGCAAAGGAAATGACCAGGTTCGCTTTGAGATCACAGCCAAGGCGTTGGCCCCAGATTTGGGCATCATCGCCCCCTTACGCGAGTGGGAGTTGGTCACCCGAGAACTTGAGGTTGACTACGCTGTTGAGCGGGGAATCCCGATTCCAGTCACCAAAGAAAAGCCTTATTCCATCGATCAAAACCTCTGGGGTTGTGCGATCGAGTGCGGCGAGATGGAAGATTTATGGGCCGAGCCACCCGATGATGCGTGGTTGATGACCAAAGACCCAAGCCATGCCGCGAAGGGTTCAGTCGAGTTGATGATGAGCTTCGAAAATGGCGTGCCTGTGGCGATCGATGGCCGCCCAATGGGTGGGGTAGAGTTGATTCGCTACCTCAACGAATTGGCTGGTACCTACGGCGTTGGCCGGATCGATATGGTGGAAAACCGCATTGTTGGTCTCAAATCACGCGAGGTTTATGAAGCCCCCGCAGCGACTTTGATTCACTTGGCCCATACAGAGCTCGAACGCATCTGTTTGGACCGTGAGACTTTCAACTACAAGCGTAAACTCAGCCAAGACTACGAAAAGATCATTTATGACGGTACATGGTTTGGGCCGCTCCGGGAGTGTCTTGAGAGCTTTTTGTTGAAGAGCCAAGAGACGGTTTGTGGTGATGTACGTTTGCGCGTGTCAGCTGGTTTGGTGCGGATTACCGGCCGCCGCTCACCTTATTCTTTGTACGATGAAGGTTTGGCGACCTATTCCGAGGGCGACACCTTTGATCGCAACGCTGCAGCGGGCTTTTTGGAGTTGTTCGGCTTGAGTTATCGCACGGTGGCCCAAGTCCGAAAGCGGCACCAGGGGAAGAAGTAATGGCCCTTTGGGGCGGTCGCTTTGAAGGCGGGCCCAATGCCGAGATGCAGGCTTTCTCTGAGAGTTTGGACACCGATATGCTGATGTGGCGCGAAGACATTGCGGGCTCGGTCGCACATGTCACCATGTTGGGCGAGGTGGGGCTGATCACCGCTGAAGAGGCTGAGACGATTCGCTTGGGTTTATCCAAAGTCGAGGCCGACCTTGATGCCGGTTGGGTGCCAGGCCCGGAGTTAGAAGACATTCATATGGCCGTAGAGACCAAGCTTGGCGAGCATATTGGTGCTTTGGCGGGGAAATTACACACCGCCCGGTCTCGAAACGACCAAGTGGCCACCGATGTTCGCCTGTGGTTGAGAGCGCGTCTGGATGTGCTCGATGAGGCGTTGACCCGTGTTATCGGAGCCATCTGTGATCGGGTCGAGGCCGACGGAAAAACCTTGGTTCCAGGCTTTACGCACCTCCAGAGAGGCCAGCCCATTTGGTTGGGCCACCACTTGCTCGCTCACGCCTGGAGCTTGGCCCGAGATCGGGAACGTGTGGCCGATGTTCGCAAGCGCGTGGACCGAAGTCCGCTGGGTGCAGCAGCGATGGCCGGTACACCTCACCCGATCGACCGGGCACGCACTGCAGAGTTGATGGGCTTTGGTGCGGTGGTAGAAAATGCGATGGACGCGGTAGCTGCGCGGGATCACCTGATCGAAGCGGTGAGCATGTGTGCCATCACGATGGTTCATTTGTCGCGGATATCCGAAGAGTTGGTGATGTGGTCCAGCCGCGAGTTTGACTGGATTCGTTTGGGCGACGCTTGGAGCACAGGGTCGTCCATCATGCCTCAAAAGCGAAACCCGGATGCCCCGGAGTTGGTGCGCGGTAAATCGGGTCGGGTCGTGGGCGCTTTGAATGCGCTCATTACGATGACCAAGGGCTTGCCGATGGCTTACAACCGCGACTTGCAAGAGGACCGCACAGCGCTCTTTGATGCGATGCACACCACCATCGCCTGTGTCAGCGTGATCGCTGGCTGCTTTGAGTCGATGACCGTCAAGGGTGGTCCAGATCTAAAGGGTGACTTTGCCCTCACCACCGAACTCGCCGATTTTTTGGCGATAAAAGGCGTGCCTTTCCGCGAGGCACACCATGTGGCGGGTGGTTTGGTCAAGCAATGTGAAGACCGTGGCATCAGCTTGGCCGGGCTCAGTCTGGATGACCTTAGGGCTGCTCACCCGGCCTTCACGGCTGAGGCGATCGCATGGCTAGACCCACAAGCTGCCGTGGAGCGCAGGTGTTCACGGGGTGGAACAGCCTGGGTTGAGATCGAACGACAGTTGGTGTTGTTGCGCGCATAGGGCTTTGGCTAAACCCTAAGATCTGACCCCACTTAGTAGGTGGTAATAAAGTCTTTCATCCAGTCGACTTTACCGTGTACACCATCCATGTAGGTCTTTTGGACCATCTTGGTGAGGGGCCCGGGAGGACCCACGGTCCGGCGGTCAACTTCGCGGACTGGGGTGACTTCTGCAGCAGTCCCGGTCATGAAGATTTCATCGGACACATACAGAGCGTCACGACCAAAGGTGGTCTCTATGACTTCATGGCCTTCGTGCTTCATGATTTGAATGGCGGTCTTGCGGGTGATACCGCCGAGAATGTTCACCACAGGCGGGGTTTTCACAATGCCATCGCGCATGATGAAGAGGTTTTCGCCTGTACCCTCGGCCACGTAGCCGGAGTGGTCGAGCATGATGGCTTCATCGAAACCATTGTCGTTGGCTTCGTACCGGGCCAAGATTGAGTTGACATAATGTCCGGTGATCTTGGCACGCTGTAGGTTGGCGTTGACGTGGTGGCGAGTGAAGGAGCTGGTGGCGACTCGGATGCCTTTTTGCATGCCTTCGTCGCCCATGTACGCACCCCACTTCCAAACGATAATACTGGTGTGAACCGGATTGTTGCGTGCACCTAGACCCATTCCGCCCATACCGAGGTACACGAGCGGACGAATGTAGGCGCTGGAAAAGTTGTTTTTGGCCAAGGTCTCTAAGCAGGCCTCACGGAGCTCTTCGATGCTGTACTCTAGGTCCATTCGGCACATCTTGGCGGAGTCTTTTAAGCGCCTGAGGTGCTCGTCGAGCTTAAACACGCCGCCTCGTCCATTGGGCTGCTTGTAGGAGCGGATGCCCTCAAAAACGCCCAAGCCATAATGAAGACTGTGGCTGAGCACATGAACCTTTGCGTCTGCGAACGGTACGAACTCGCCGTCCATCCAAATGTATGCGCTTTCGACACTCATTTTGCTGCTCCGTTGAAGTCAAGGTGTGTAATGGGCAAGTCGAGGGCCTCTAAGCCCTCGATAATGGTGGCTTTGTCGCCGACCACCAAGATGGACATCTCGGCGGTGTTGATGTGCTCATTCCATGCGGCTTGAGCACCTTCGAGGGTGACTGCGCGGATATTGTCCGCATAGCTGGTGATCCAGTTTTCGGGACGGTCATACACCCAGTTTGATTGAAGTTCACTCAACAAAGTTCCGGCATTTTCATAGCGTACCGGCCTCGAGCCAAGAAGATAACCGGCGGCGTTGGTGAGCTCAGACTCGCTGAAATTTCGGGTGGTCTTGGCCTCGGCGACCTCGCGAAGGATCTCGGAGATGGCATCGGCTGTGGTATCCGTTTTGACCGATGTGGAGGTAGACCACAGCCCTTGTGTGTAGTCGCTCCGAATACTCGAACGCGCACCGTAGGTCCAACCTTTGTCCTCGCGGAGGTTCAAGTTGATCCGCGCTGAAAACATGCCACCAAACATCATGTTGGCCATGTAGGCGTCAAACCAATCTGGAGATGAAGGGGTGATATCCAGGCGCCTAAAAACCTTGAGAACCGACTGTGGCGCGCCGGGCTTGTCCACCAAAAAGATGGTGGTCTCAGATACGTTCGCTGCGACATCAGAGGGCTTGCTCTGTGTGGAAGTCTCGCCGGTCCATGTTGAAAAGCGGGCCTCGAGCAGGGGAAGTACGGTTTCCAGATTGGTGTCGCCGCCCACATAAATTCGGGCGTTTCCTGGGCTGAGGTGGGTGGACCACCAGGTTCGCATCATGTCTGTGCTGACGGACTCATAAGCCTCTTCAGTACGGATGAGGCCTTTGTAAGCATCGCCGTATTGCAGCTTGCCGGCCACCCGTGCTGCGATGGAACGTGGGTTGTTTCGAGCGGATGCCAAGCTGGCGATCCGATCCATCATCATCAGATCCCAGTCGTCTTGCTCAAAGGTTGGCTGAAGAAGGACGGTGGCCAACAGGTCGAGTGCGGGTGCGAGGTTTTTGGCCAGCACATCGAGGGACACAGATGATGTGTCGTCCCCGGCGCCGCAAGAAATATTGGCTGCGAGTGCTTTTTGGGCCTTGGAGATACCGGCCGCATCGTAGTCGCCAGCACCTTCATTAAGCATATCGAGTGTGACGCTGGCCAAGCCTGTATGGGCAGGGTCTTCGGCCCATCCGCCTTGGTCAAAGGCGACGCGAACATTGACGAGGGGCATCTCGTGGTTTTCGACCACAAAGACAGCGATCCCGTTGGACAGTTGCCCGCTCTGTGCTTCGGGCAGGTTGAAAGCCCGCGGGGGCAGCGGTGCGGGTTGGGTCGCACGCCAGCTGGTGTCGGTGGGGGCGGTCGATTTGGGCCCGCAGCCAAAAGCCATCAAGAAAGGGAGCAAGTAAGAGGTGCGCATTATTTGGCCTCCGTGGTGGCCTGTGGGCCAATATGAAGCTGGATGCGGCCTTCACCGAGGTGCTTCAGGGCTGCCGAAATACCTTGTGGACTGACGCTCATAAAGCGAGCGAGGTCGGTGGCGATGAAGTCGGTGTTGCCGGTCTGGACATGATATTGGTTGAGCTGATTTGCCTTGCTAGAGATGGTCCGCATGCGCCGATAAAAGCTTGCTTCCCAGTTTGTTTTTGCCAGGCCAACCTCTTCTTCGGTGACGCCCTCTGCCTTGAGGTCGGCGATCACTTTGTCGATGGCTGCGACCACATCGTCGGGGTTTTTGCCCTCAGACGCTGTGGCCTCGATGACATAAAAGCTGCCGAGCAACATCGACACCTGGTAGGCCTCGACGTCCTGGGCCAGTTGTGTCTCTTCTACCAGTGCCCGATATAGGCGGCTGTCTTTTCCAGCTGTGAGAATGCTCGAGAGGGTGTCGAGATCTGCGTCACCGGTTTTGTAAACGGCTGGAGAGTGCCATGCGAGCCACACTTTGTGGTGAGGTACATCGTCTGTCTTGCGAATGACCTTCTCTTCGGTGAGCACCGTTGGCGCGATGTCCAAAATGGGGCTGGGTTGTGGGCCGGCAGCCAAAGAGCCAAAATATTTTTCGGTCAGGGCTTTGGCCTCGGCGGGGTCGAAGTCACCGCTGATCGACAGTGAGGCGTTGTTGGGCAAGTACCACTGGGTGAAAAATGCCTTGACGTCTTCAAGGCTTGCAGCGTCGATGTCTTCGTGTTTTCCGATGGTCGGGATGTGGTAGGGGTGGCCTTGTGGGTAGAGGTTTTCGAACAACCACCACCAGGTCATGCCATATGGGCGGTTTTCATAGCTTTGGCGCCGTTCGTTTCGGACCACGAGTTTTTGGTTGTCCAACTTCTCTTGGGTGAGGGCGGGGAGCAAAAACCCCATGCGGTCGGCTTCAATCCACAGGGCCAAGGGCAGCTGCTCAGAGGGCACACCCTCAAAGTAGTTGGTTCGATCCATATTGGTGGTGCCGTTGATCATGGCGCCGATGCGTTGGAGCGGGCCAAAATACTCGCCGTCCATGTGCTGAGACCCTTGAAACATCAAGTGTTCAAAGAGGTGAGCAAAGCCCGAGCGGCCGTCTATTTCGTCCTTGGCACCAACCCGGTACCAGATGTTGACCTGAACAAAGGGCACAGAGTGGTCTTCGCTCAATATTACATGCATACCATTGTCGAGGTCGTACTCTTCAAATGGAATAGAAATGGACGGTGTTTCGGCAGTATCGTCACCGGCAAATGCGGTGAGAGACAGCGCCATCAAGGCATGGCTGAGCACAGGGCCTCCCAGGTTGGGTTGGCGTACCGTCTATCGGTTTTGGGTGCAGACTGCACCACTGGTTTTGGCTTTGTTCACCCTCAGAGCGTCTTAGTCGGTCGGGTTGAGCCTGTGCCAGATGGGTGGAGTTGTCAGAAATCCAGAGCCACACACACCGGCAGGATCGAAGCTTTCGAGTGGGAAGCCGGTCAGGCCAGGGGCGGTCGCTGCTGTGCCTAAAATACAGATATAATGAAGACTATCGTCGACTGTGTACCACTGAAGCTTC
>DBIS01000105.1 GCA_002296975.1 Deltaproteobacteria bacterium UBA796
AAAATGGGCGGGCGCCGATGGCGGTTGCCCGGGATTTGGGGTTGAAGGTGTCAGGTCCAAAATCAGGTGTCCAGTTGGGGTCGCCTTCCCGTCCGGCTAAGCCCTCGTACTCACCGGCGCGCACCTCCGCGAGATTTTGGCGCTGTGGTCGAGATGCCGCAGATTCGTATAGGTAAACAGGGATCTTCAAGGCCTCACCGACCCGTTCTCCGAGTTGGCGCGCAAGCGCAGCGCAGCCCTCCATATCGATGTCAGCGACCGGCACGAAGGGGCAAACATCCGTGGCGCCCATGCGCGGGTGCGCGCCGGTGTGGCCAGACATGTCGATCAGGCTCGCGGCGGTTGCGATGGCCTGAAAGGCGGCTTCCACCACTGCATTGGGCGGTCCAACCATGGTCATGACTGTACGGTTGGTGGCAGCACCAGGGTCGACATCGAGCAAAGACACACCGTCCACGGCTCGAATGGCTGCAGCGATGGCGTCGATGACGGCTAAATCGCGGCCCTCAGAGAAATTTGGGACACACTCGACGATGGGCTGGCTCATGAGAACTCCTTGCAGTTTAGTGGCTCTATTCGGTACGGGGGCAGGGGACCATGGCGCCGTTCGGGCCTTAGTTCCGTGTGCCAAAAATAGCGGTACCGATGCGCACCAAGGTGGCACCACATCGGATGGCCACAGCATAATCACGACTCATGCCCATCGATAAAACCTCTGTTTTGAGGCCGGCGGCGAGGCCTTGTTGGCCCAAGTCGGCGAGGGCCGAGAAAAAGGGCGCGCAGTCCTCAACGTTTTCGGTCATCGGTGGCATGGTCATAAAGCCGCGGACTGTGAGCTTGTCTAGCCCCGCGATGTCTTTGGCCAAGTCCAGGGCGAGCTTTGGTGCCACCCCGCCCTTGGCTGTGTCGCCGCCGGTGTTGACCTGGATGAGCACCCCCATGGGTCCCGGGCTTTTGTTCGAGATGGCTTCGGCGAGGGCCAAGTTGTCCACGGTATGGATAAGTTTGGCCCAGGGCACGACGTATTTGACCTTATTCTTCTGAAGCCGGCCGATGAAATGCCATTGGGGTGGGGGGCTGTTGGCAGCCAATAAGGGTGCCTTGTCTCGGAGGGCTTGGGCTCGGTTTTCGGCCATTAAGATTTGCCCAGCAAAGAGCGCCTCACGAAGGGCTTCCACGGGTTGGGTTTTGGTGGCGGCCAAGACTTGGACTGAATCTGGGGTGCGTCCTGCAGCGATGGCTGCCTGAGCGACAGCTGCGTGAACCGAGTCGATGGATTTGGCGATGCTCATGTTTTGCTCCGGGTGAGTCCGGCGGCGAGCATTGCTGGGACCACCTTGTCGAGGGGAAGTCCGACCACGTTGGTGGTGCTGCCGACGACCCGGTCGATAAGTCCAGCGCCCAGACCCTGAACCGCGTAGCCACCTGCTTTGTCTCGGCCTTCTCCAGTCACGACATACCGCGCGATCTCGATTGGCGTCAGCCCCCGAAATTTGACCCGAGAGGTGCTGTGGCCTTTGTAGACAGTTCGGCCATTGGGTGCGGGCGAGGGCCCAGACCACCTCAAATTCCAAGCCGTTGTGACCCGGTGCCAATCTCCTGCGAGTGTGCCCAGCATGATGGCTGCCCCAGGGTCGTCCTTTGGTTTTTCAAAAATAGTGTCCGCTTTATGCACGATGGTATCAGCGGCGATCACCCAGGTATTCGTTCCTGGGACGGCTGCAGATTTCTCTCGTGCGAGGCGCCGGACATAGTCTATCGGTGCCTCACCATCGCGCCGGACTTCGGGGATTTGAGGCGGGATCACCGCGTTGATGTCAAAACCAGCGCCGACAAGAAGTGTACGGCGGCGAGGAGAACCAGAGGCGAGAATTAATCGTGGCATGGCTGGCGCTTAACCCTTTAGGGCCTGTGCGATCTCAGCCCAGCGGTGGCTGTGTATCTTTCGGGCGATGGGCAAGGCATTCGGGATATTTGTGAGGCCGATTTCTGTGGTCGGCTGGCCGTCGATCAACCCCAGCAACACTCGGATGAGACCCCCATGCCCCACAAGCAAGATGCGTTCGGCAGCGTCGATGGTGGCCAAAAAGTCGACTGCCCGATTGGCCAAATCAGATAAGCTTTCCCCGCCTGGGGCACGCCCAGTCCAACTGTGAAGGGCGGTTCGTGCTCCTGAGGCCTTTATTTTATCGATCGACTCGCCTTCCCACTGGCCAAGATTTCGCTCTCGAAGCGCGATATGACAGTCTATATTTGTGGCGATACCGGCGGCAGCGATGGCCAGCTCAGCGGTGTGTTTGGCCCGATTGAGGTCCGAACTGAGGACCATCGGCAACGGTCGGCCCTCGAGCATGTCACGGATTTTCAGTCCTGCTGCGTGGGCCTGTTTTTGGCCTTTTGAGGTGAGCGCCACATCTTGGTGGCCCGAAAATACCCGAGCAAGATTGGCCTCGCTCTCACCGTGCCGCAGGAAAATCCACTCGCTCACTTGGCCGAAGGTGTGGGTGAGGATTTTCCGCGTTTTTTGGAAGATTTAGGGGTAGATTTGGGCTTTCCATTGCTGATGTCCAACTCAGAAAGGCCCCCAGCGAGCGCACCACGGATACGCTCTTCGGCCACCAACAACATGGCGGTATCTGGGCGAGAACTCAAGAGGCGATCGACCTCTTGAGTGAGCTGGCTCAGTGGCCCTTTTCGGATAAGGCGGCGTTTGATGCGGTTGACGCCCAAACGGACCTCGGGCCCCAGAGGAATCGCCGTGTAGAGTTGACGCATCAGCACAAAAAAGCGGTTTCTGAGGATGGCCAAAGCCACTTGATCCCAAGGTCCGCTGGTTTGCTCAACCCGCATTGCCCGCAGCGCTGGCAAGATCCCGGTCGCTTCTCCGACGGAAATGTAGCGGATGATGGTGTGGCTCACCCGGTCTTCCGGCTTGTGGGCGAGCGCGATTTCACGGGCAATGGTCAGCTTGCTCAAGGTTGCGATTTTGAGTGCGATATTCTCAGGGATTCCGCGCCCAATATGGCCACCGCTCATTTTCGTGAGCTCTTCTTGGTGGGCGGCACCCTGCACTTTGGGGAGTTGCCGAAGCACTTCGCGGATGGTGTCTGTGGGGTCATTACGGAGTTGGGATTCGCCGGGGTTTAAGGCCAATGCAGCCAAGCCAGTGATGGCGTACTGAACGTCTATCCATGCTCTATATTTGGCGTCAAAGCTCGCATCACAACGGTCGATCTCCTTTCGAATCTGGTGGCCATTGATCATGTCCATCGCGACCAACCACGCTCGCGTAATGGATGAAGCGCTCGCCCCAGTCCACTCCTTGAGCATCGGGTAAAACAGCACACCAGCGTCCCCGACCACTTCGGTGATGAGCACGGTCATGCCGATGGATTGGTGGAGCATATGCTTGGGTATGTACTCCCCAAAGCGCCTGCGGATTTCAGCGGGGAAGTAGCTCATCACCCGTTCATCAAAGCCAGGTATCGAGGTGGGGTCTGAGGCCATCAACTCCTTGAAAATGTGGGCTTTGACATGTGCTTGAAGCACGGCGAGTTCAGGGCGAACCAAGCCTTTGCGTGAGGCGGCCCGGCGTGCGAGATCGTCGTCGCTCGGTAAGGTGAGGGCGGTGCGGCTGGTGTTCGATTGCTTGCAGACCCAGTCGATGGTCCGACTGAAAAACAAGGGGTCCCGACTCGACCGGATTTGGTCCAGGCTCAACTGGTTTCCTTGTGTGTCTGAGTTGTCCAATACCAAGTTAGAGACGATGTCCGTCAGGCGCTCCAATTGTTTGTTTCGGGCATCAGTTTTCAGGCTGCCTTCTGCCACTGCTGCCGAGAGCAATATTTTGAGATTGACCTCGTGGTCGGACATGTCGACGCCGCCGGAATTGTCGATGGCATCGGTGTTGATTCGGCCACCGTTCAACGCATACTCGACACGTCCGGCCTGGGTGAGGCCCAAGTTTCCGCCTTCGCCGACGATTTTACAGCGAAGTTCTTTGGCGTTCACACGGAGGTTGTCATTCGCTGCATCCCCGACGTCTTGGTGTGTCTCGTCGGTGGCCTTGACATAGGTCCCGATCCCACCGTTCCACAGCAGGTCTGCGGGCATGCGTAAGATGCAGCGGATGACTGTATCTGTTGGCAATTCATCGCTCATGACCCCCAAAACATCTTTCATCTCTGGGCTGAGGACGATCGACTTCGCCGCCCGATTAAAGATGCCTCCACCTTCGCTGATGAGGGCCGTGTTGTATGCCTCCCAACCTTTTACGTCTTTGAAAAGGCGCAGGCGTTCTTTGAAGGAGGTGCTGATGTCTGGGTTGGGATCAATAAAGATGTGGCGATGGTTGAAGGCCGCCAGGAGCTTCATTTGTTGGGTCTCGACCACGCCGTTGCCAAACACATCTCCGGCCGGATCGCCGATGGCGACGGTGGTGAACTCTTCTTTGTACGGATCGATGCCCATCTCTGCAAAGTGTCGCTGAGTCGTCTTCCAGGCACCGCGTGCTGTGATCCCGCAGGCCTTGTGATCGTAGCCATTCGAGCCACCGCTTGCGAAGGCGTCATCCAACCAAAACCCATACTCTTGGGCGACAGCATTGGCGGTGTCCGAAAGGTGGGCGGTCCCTTTGTCTGCGGCGACCACGAGGTAGGTGTCATCCGCGTCATGGCGCACCACATCGGGTGGGTGAACGGTCTGGCCGTCGACGATATTGTCGGTCAGGTCGAGCAATCCACGAATCAAAAAGGTGTACAGGCGATCGGCCTCAGCCCGGCGCACAGCGCGGTCGTCATAAGAGCGCTTCAAAAAGAACCCACCCTTTGCGCCTTCGGGAACGATCAGGACGTTCTTGATCATTTGGGTGGTCGCGAGTCCCTGGATTTCGCGCCGGTAGTCCTCACGGTCCGACCAACGAATACCGCCCCGGGCGATCTCGCCGCCGCGAAGATGTACACCTTCCATCTCAGGGTGGTGGACATAGACTTCGACGTTCATGCGTGGCTCAGGCATTTGCTTGATTTTGGAGCAGTCCACCTTAAAGCTGATGTAGTGCGCAATGCGGTCAGCCCGGTAAAAGTTGGTTCGGACCGATGATGAGACCAAGTTGAAAAGGGTCCGGAAAGTGACGTCTTGATCGTTGGCTCGCAGATTGCGGACCCCGGTGTCGAAAGTCTCGGCGGCTTCGGCCATTGCTTTGCTTCGGTCACCGCTCAACTCAGGGTCAAAGCGTGCATGGAAATAGGTCCACAGGTGGCGGACGAGTTCGGGTTGGGCCAAAAGAATCTTTTCGGTCCGAGCTTTGTTGTACCGCAGGCCCAATTGTCTGGCGTAGCCCAAATATGCGCGGATCATGTCGACGGCAGCCCAAGGCACGGCTGCGGCCAGCACCAATTGGTTCAGACCATCGTCGGTCACCCTTCCCGTGAATGCGGCTTCGATGGCGTCGATGAGGTTGTGAGCTTGCTCTAAAACGATGTGCTCTTCGGCAAACCGAACACCTTGCAGTCGGAATGTGTCGATGGTGAAGAGGGATCCATCGGGCAAAGAGACCGGGTCGGAAAACTGGTCGAGTATGACCAGGCCGAAGTTGTCTAGTATGGGAAGCATCTCGCTGAGCAGGATGTTGTGAAGCTGGTACATCCTTAGGCTGAGGCGGCCCCGGTCGTCTTGGTAGACATCGGCGAGAACCCGCGTCGACTCGGTCACCGCCTCGAGCAGTTGGATGTCTCTGGCGGCCTGGATTGGGTTCGTCATGCGTTGGTACATGTCTTCGAAGGCGTGGCCGTAGCGGATGGCCAGTGCCTCTGCTTTTTCAGCGCCGCATTCCTCGATGAGGGCGGAATGAATGCGCTCGATCCAGCCTGCAGCGATCTCCATGATTTCAGCGGAGATATCGGCGCTATCTTGGTCGGTCAGGGGCTTACATCCGGTCAAATAGAAGTGGATGAGCATGGTGTCATACCGGCCCACAAAGACGCCGTGGTCGCAATATGAGGCGCCGGTTGCAGCGATGAGTGTGGCTTCTATCTCTGCGCGGACCTCGTCGGACCAACGCCCCCGTGGCATGGCGGCGAGCACAAATATGCTTCCATCTTCAGTAGACTGGAGAATATGGGCTCTGGCGGTCCGCTCTTGTTCAGACTCGAGGACCCGGTCGATCATCTGGGTGATTTCATCGGGGTGTGTCGTGAACAAAAACTCTGTCGGCAAAGAGTCGAAGACGTTCGAGATGCCTTTGAATCGGTAGGAGCTCGGCTTGCAGTCTTGGTCGTGGAGCATTTTTGCGAGGGTCTTGCGCAAAAGTGGCACATGGCGGCTTGGCTGGGTGACGGCCCGGTAGGTGAACAGGCCTTGGAGTTTAAGCTCTGAGCCGTCTGTTAAACGCACGCAGATTTCATCCATGCGCCCGGCGCGGTGGACTTTCGACTCAGTGGGGCCTTTGCGGACTGCGACCTGGCGTTTGCCGCAAGTCCAGGCCTCTAGGTCGTGGAGGTCGTTCAAGTCGCAGACGGATTCTCCGGCAGTACCCAGGCGTCGTTTGCCATGAATCAGGCCCATGAACACAAAGTTGTCAGCCAATAGCCAGCGCAAAAATCCGGCAATCTCGGTGTCGCTATCCGTTCTTTTTGGCGCGGCCATCAGCGCGGATGCCGTGTCTCTAATGGTGTCGGTCATGGGCTTGAACCCCTCAACGACAGCAGCCGCGAGCCGAAGTCGGCAAGTGAGGGCCTTTTGAAGCCCGTCGATATCCTCGGTTGGATCAGCGACCACGTAGATCATGCTTTCGAGGGGGTTTGCAGGGTCGTCGACCGAGGTGAGTTTACCTTTTTTGTCGCGCCCCAGGCCGAGCACCAAGTTGAAACCCGCTTGGTACCCGATGTCGAATGCGCGGAGACTGAGAAGTACAGTGTCCACAATAAAGGGCTGATCCAGCATTTGGCTTTTGACCACGGTGCCAAACTCTGTGGCCTCGACCATGACCAGGGGGCTGGCGCTTTTGGACGTTTGGCTTGAGACGAAAAAAGACGTCAAGACCTCCAGCACAACAGCGTCGCTGTTTCGAGCCTGGAATGCGGTGCGAATTTGGGGCGCAGATGCAGTCAGGAAAGCGTTGAAAAGGGCGTTGTCTGTGCCTTTTGGGGCGCCATTTTTGGCAGCCAATCGGCAAAGTCGCTTGGTAAACGTGGAGGTGGCCATGCTG
>DBIS01000171.1:0-7211 GCA_002296975.1 Deltaproteobacteria bacterium UBA796
TCGCGCCCGCGACCACAAAGAAATAATGAGCATTTGGGGGGGAACGCTCAAAGAGTTCGGCGATTCCATTGCTCCACCAAGAGCGGTTGTCGGCCTCGTCTACCGGCAGCCAGTGGGGCAAGAAAATATAGGACTCACAGCCCGTCCAGTGGTCGCTCAAGGTCCAGTCAGGGCCATCGACGAGGCTCACAGTGAAGTCGCCTGCCGGTGCATGGCGTTTCGGAATCGAGGTCCCCTCAGGATTGAAGTCGACATCGGGAAGTCCGAGCTTTTCGCAGTCAGAGATCTGCGGAGGTGTACCCGTGTCATTCGAAGCAAGCCCGGTGTCATGGGGGGGGGGTGATCCAAATCCTGGGGGTGGCGATAGGGGCTTTTCGGCGCTTGAGCAAGCCCAAGCCAAGGCCATTAGGGTGAGTGAAATCCGAAGCGTGTTCATGAAGGCCCCAAGAGCGTCGATTGAGGGTTCAGTGTAGCAGGAGTTCAAAGTGACCCGCGGCTAGTGACCACTTGGCTCCTCGCTTGGCGTATGCTTTGGCCATGTTGAACCGCTACCCAATATTGGCCCGCTCTGTGTTGTCAGGATTGATGGCCTTTGCGGTTTTTGGTGGCATCGAAATCCTGGCGGGAGGCTCGCAGTGGTCAGCGCTTTATTCCGGAGATCCAGGGTCTTTTTGGGTGCTCCGTCCTGGGATAGATTTGCCCAATGTGCCCCACTTGGAAGCGGGGACTTCTTTTTCGGTAAAGACCAACCCCCAAGGCTTTCGCGATGGACTAATCCCGGTTGGGACCCCATGGGTTTTGGCCTTGGGCTGCTCGACCACCTTTGGTTGGGGCGTAGAGGGTGGCGAGGCTTGGCCCGAGATATTGGAGGGCTTGTTGGGGGTACCTGTTTTTAATGCTGGGGTGCCTGGTCACAGCACGGAGCAAGGAAAGCGAATCGCCGAGCCCTTGTTTTCTAAGGGGCCGGCGGTGGCCATCTTGGCGTGGGGTTTGCGCGACGGTCAGCGTACCCTGGTGCCAGATGTAGAGCGACGGCCCGCCATATTTCCCCGAAACACCGCAACCTTTAGGTGGCTCAGTCGGGCCATGCGGGCGCCGGTGGTCAACAAAGGGCACCTGCCTCGGGTTTCGGAGGCGCGCATGGAGCAAAATCTGCGCGAGATTATCGCCACCGCTGAGCGTGCGGGAGTAAAAGTGTTGCTTTTGGACATGACCGAGCGCTCGGAGAGCCCGAATCATGGGGGTGTTTTGGAGCGCCTAAATCGGCCGCTGGTTGTGCCGAGAATGGCAGACTCGATGTACTTCGAGCAAGATCCGATTCATCTCACAGTGGATGGAAACCGCACCTTGGCGCGATTGCTGGAGCCGGCTGTTAACGGGCTGCTTGGGCCTGAATCTGAGCTGAAACTATCGGGAGCAGAGCGGCCGCAAACACCTTGAAGCCTTCGGCGTCTGGGTGGCCATCATCGAAAAACAGCGCCTCCCGAACATCGGGCTCGTCTTCAAAGAGCGCGTATATTGATGGCGGCAGGTCCATGGGGGTCGGCGCAGCCTCTAACCAGACCCTTCCAGTCTCTTGGTCGACCACGGCCAGGGTATCACCCCGTCTTTCAAGCATCTCGCCGCGGCCTTTTTGGGCGGCGCGAAAGTGGGGGGTGAGGTCGACCACTGCCTTGGCTTTATTGCCGATGGCGGCGGCCAAATGGTTTCTTTCGGTCAGCCAGATCGCGGACCCGTTGAGGTCGAAGGTAGAGACGGGTGGCAGGGCAACGATGATGGTCGCACCGGTCGCACGTTTACAGGCCCGAATCGCGTGGGCATAGGATGCGACGGGTCTTGGCCCTTGTCTGGCGCTGCGTCGGGTCCAAATGATGATGTCGGGCTTGAGTTCTGGGGCAATGGCGGTGCACCAGCGCTGCATGACGCTCACCGGGTTGGCGGGGACGCCGGCGTTAATGACGTCGACTTTGTGGCCATTGGCCTTGAGCATGCTCTCCAGTTGTGCCGGGTATGCCTCTTCAAAGGTGACGCCCCACCCGTGGGTGACCGAGTCGCCAATCGCGATAATGCGGGTGGTGCCAGGCCGTCTGGGCGACAAAGGTGGACCCCGAAGCCGGTGCCGGTTGGTGTTGAGGGAGTATTCGCGGCTGCGGTTGATTTGGACATCTTTACCCTGTCGCCAGGCATGAACCTCTTGGAAAGAGTGGGGCCGGTCGGGTTGAAGCACCCGGGCCTCGTCGAGGTTGGGCAAGAGCCAAGGCTCGCCACCGAGCTTGTCCCAACGGCCGATGATGGTGTCGGATTGACCCCGGCTGGAATTGCGTACAAGGCTGACCCACAGGCCAACACCGAGGGCGCCCACGATGATGGCGATAGCGCCCATCTTGAGTCGGCTCATCACATCACCGAGTATGTGGCATCGAGGAGCGCTTCAGGTGGCGTGGTGAGCCACAGGTAGGCCGCAACTGCTGTGAGCACTGTAAGGGCACCGATTACCCATCCAATATTAGCTTCTGTCTGCTTATTCATAGGGTTGCAGTATCCCATCTGTGGTGCTTAGTGTGTGGGATCCGTTATCTTTGGGTCATGAGTGAAAAACAAAGCACTAGTGCGTTGCTGGCATCCACCCGACCATGGTGGATTATCCCGATTTTAATTTTGTTTGGGCTCGCAGCGGTTTTGGTGCTCACGGACGTCGCACCACTCAAGAACTTCGCCTATACGGTGTTTTAGGCTCCGGGATTTGGGGCGGATTTACCACCACCCGAGGCGGCTCAACTCCGATTTTATGGCGACTGCGACGGTGCGGTGGCCCAGGTCTGTCAGGTGATTGGAGTCGATAAAGGCACCATCGCCGACCGTATCCAAGATGGCCGCGGTATCGAGGTAGGCCACATTTTCATTGTCCGCCGCGACCGTGTTCATCACCGCTGAGTAATGCCATAAAATACGTGGGTCTGGGCGGACGCCCTCCGACATCAACAGCACTTTCACCCCGCGGGCCTTGGCCAGGGCGACGATGGTGCTGAGGTTTTCTTTGAGGGCTGCCGGTGATACCCCAGCCCCCGCCCCGGGCTGAAGTCCCCGTGCGAAAAGCCGCAAACCTTGGAAGAGCCGAATATTGTCCAGGACCCCGATGCTCTCATTGAGTGCGCCCGATTCCCAAGCTGCGTAGAGGTCGGCAAAGGACATCCGGGTGGGCAGATTCTCGTTGACCCCGAGGTAGAGGGTCCAAATATCAGCGTTGAGGGCGTCGGCATGCCCTTCGAGGTATTTTCGGACGTGAAAGCTGGTCCAGCCGCCAACGCCTTGGTTGACGATTTCCGTATTGGGCGGCCGCATATGTGTCATTCGGGCAGGGTAAAACTCGTCGAGTGAGTCATTTTGGAATGCACCGCCGGTAGATGAAGCCCCCAGGCATGCGACGCGAATCGGTGCCACTTTGGGCTTTAGGGCCACGGGAAAACCTTTGGATGGGTAGACCGAAGGAACACCGCTCGCCATGCCTTCGAACTGGGCGATAAGGGTGTGCATCGAGCCGGCTCCATGATGGTTGTCGGCGGCATTCCACAGCGAGCCCACATGTGTAAAGCGCACCATCACCTCGGTTGATCCCATCAAAATCGCCATGAGCCCGAGTGATGCCAGGTTGAAATAGGGCACCTTGGTCGGGTGAACATTGACCCACACAAGCCCGCCCAAAGCCAAGCCGGCGAACAGGGCGTAAAGCCAGCCCATCGCCCCGATGACTGGTAGGGACAATGCGACCACCAAGGTGAGCATTAAACATGGTGCGATGGCGAGTGCAGGGTGCCGTGTTTTCGAAAAGCGAATGCTGAGGCCAATCATGGCCATACTGAGCGCGCTGAAGATGCTTAAACTGAGCGCCAGCCAATCTTCTTGCACCTCAATCAGGCGCATCGTTTCTGCGAGTTGTGCGCCATCAATGCCTACAATAAGCCAACCGCTGGCGGCGGCGATTGCGGTCGATACGGTGATGGCTGGGCTAAATCCGGCTCCAAAAACCAATGCACCGAATACGATAACGCCCACACCAAGGCCGATGGAAAGCGCCATAACGCCGGGCAATTGGCCAGAGGTGCTTCCGCTGGACAAGCGATAAATACTGACCCTTCTGAGCCCGGCTGTGATGGCAGGTTGACCGGGGCCGTCTTGGGTAGCGCAGGAAATGGTTTCACCGTTTACGGTGGCAGACCAGCCGCTGCGGGTGCGCTCCAGTTCGGCAACTACCCGGCCAGGTTGAAGTACGCGGAGCGATCCCGAGCAGGTGAGTGGGTGGCTCAGTCCATCGAACTGCATCAACTGGCCTGTGGGCTTTTGTCCAGCTTCTAAAATCAAGGCGGATGTGGCGTGGCTGGCCCGATAGTGCGGGGTGAGCACAAGCTTACCGCTCTCAGGAAGTGCAGCGTCTACCTTGAAACCATCGGACGAAGCGTCTGCCACCATGCTCTGATAAGCAGACAGGGCAAAAGTGCTGAAGGCGGGTGGCGATGAGGCCAAGACCGATTGGCTGACGAATGGTTGGCCTCGGGTGTGCCGCGACCAACCGCTTGGCGCTGCGTGTCGTGCGGCCGCACGGGAATAGCAGATCGAGGTCAGGCCACCGACGACGAGAGCGGCGAAGATGGCGAGGATGAGCTTGATGTTCATTTAACTTCCGAGCGAAAGTCATATCCGGTGCGCTGAAGCATCTCGATCATGGCGGGGTCTAAGCGAAGGTCCCGGGGAAGTGACTGACCTGCCCGCGCTTGCCGAAACCCGTTCCAACGGGCGGTGAGGGTGTCGATGACTTCAGGGTGCTGTTTGGCCAGGTTGGTGGTTTGGAGCGAGTCATCGCTGATGTTGAACAAACAAATGTTCACGATGGGCTCACCAAGGGGCGCGCCAGGGGGTGGAGGCGGACGGTTGTTTTGCTCGCCTGGCGCACACAAAAAAGTTTGACGCAACATCGTCCAAGGAGGAGAGATGACCGCGCCGGGCAGGGTGCCTTGTCCAGTCCAGCTGGGGTCGCCTTCGAGCAAGACCGTGCTGCGTATGGCCTGCTTTTCCCCTCTCAGTACCGGTACTGCAGATACACCATCGATGGCCTCAGGTGCGGTGGCCCCCACGATTTCGGTAATTGTGGGCAACAAGTCAGCCTGTGAGATGAGGGCGTCGACTGTGTTGCCGCCGGCCATATCTGGGATGTGGATAATCAAAGGAATGTGGGCCACACTCTGGAAAAAACCTGCGCCGTGGAGCAGTTCGCCATTGTCGTCGAGGGTCTCGCCGTGGTCTGCGAGCAAGATGACCACGGTCTTTTGGCCGCGGGATTTGATGGCGTCAAGGACCACCGCCACATCTTTGTCCACTCTGGCGACCGCCTCCGCGTAGGCGCGCTTCCAGACGGCAATCCCCTGCCGCCCAGCGTGACGGACGGTACGCTGAATGGTGAGTTCGCCGACCAAGACCAGGCCAGGTCGTCGCTGGCCGCCGGCCTTTCCTGGCATGGATCTTCCATCGGTTTTGGCGCGTTGGCCAGCACCTTCATTCCACAGCGCGCGCAGAACGCCTGTTGAATCCTCTTGTATGCCTTCGGTGGAGATAACAAATGGGAAGTGGGCAGAACGGGTGTGTAGCATCGCGAATAAGGGGCGGTCCTTGGGGGCCTTAGCCAGCCACGCTGCCAGTGGTTTTGCTGTGGCACCGCCGGGCCCGATGGGCTGGTCAAGCTGGCGTCCATCTGGGGTGTCGCGTGGTGGATCGATGATCTCCATCCGCTGAAATCCCTGGTCGAGTCCATAATCAGGTCGAAAGCCTGTTGCCGCGTCCACGCTAAAGCCGCCGGTGGAATATCCAAACAGACCGAGCACCTCGGGTAGCGTGTGGGTATTTTCGGGCAGACCCCGGCCCCAGTTTAAAACACCAGTCGAGCTCCCAAAGCTGCCGGTGAGCATGGTGGAGAGGCTGCCCAAGGTGAAGTTGGCGCCCGCATAAGCATTTGAAAACTGGGTGCTTCGCTTGGCGAGGCCATCGATGGTGGGGGTGAGCCCACGGGTGTCGCCGTAGCTGCCGAGGTGGTCAGCCCTCAAGGAGCATACGCTGATAAGAACAACATCGCAGCCGGGGCACAAAGCGTCGGTAGAGAAGGAGGGGACTTCGCTCACGGCGGGTGCTTTGTCGATGTGGACCCGCCCTGGCAACACAGTGGCGAGTGGGGGTGGTTGGGGCGTGGGGGTGCGCGCGATTGGTGGTGGGGCTTGTGGTGGGGCTTCGGCCACAGGTTGAGGGCATCCCAACAGGCCTGTGACAGCCCATAAAGTGAGGCTCCGCCAAAGTTTGTTTCTTGGTTTTAAACCCATCAAATTAATTAGGCCTGGTGGCAAAGGGCTTGGCCTCGAAGAAGATTGTCTCGGCGAATAACTGGGATCAAACGGATCAAAATGCGTCAGTGATAAGTTCAAGGTCGTCAGGACCTGAAGCCACCGCAATTTGATGGTCTTCTCTCTTTGATACATCAGCGAATAATGTAATGATTAGACTGGCTCGAAACATGTCGAAGGGTATCACAGCCGAGGGAGTGCAACATGGCCGCTAAAAAGACCAAAGGAAATATCTTACCAGGAGAGGGAAAACTGCCCACGGCGGATACCATTCTGCCGGGTGAAGGCAAGCTGCCAGGCGAGGGCACCATCCTTCCGGGGCAGGGGATTTTACCTGGGAAAGGCAAGCTCCCTAGCGCCGACTCGATTTTGGCGGCCGATGGTGTGGCGCCGGTACAGCCCGCCGAAACTGAGGGCGAGTAATCGGGTCTGTACCTTGATTTAAGGCCCCCTCCGGAACATCCGGGGTGACGATGCACGACCTAAGCGTTAGTGCCGCTGTTCAAAAGGAGTGTCCTATGAATCGCCTCTCTACATTGAGCGCTTTGCTCATCACCGTATCCGTTGGTTGTGAGACCAAAGAAGAGAGTCAGTCTTGCGACGACCTCGCAGCTTTTTATTGCGACGCCGATGCGGCCTCTGCTGATTGCGAAGGTGCGCTGGCTTACGCAGAGAGTTCAGAAGGCAACGAGGCGGCCCAGTCGGGTTGTACCGATGCGCTTGAGACGCTCCTGGCTGAGGCTGATGCTGACGCCGATTCTGACGCTGATGCAGACGCTGATGCAGACGCTGATGCAGACGCCGATTCCGACGCCGACGCTGACGCCG
>DBIS01000171.1:7539-12268 GCA_002296975.1 Deltaproteobacteria bacterium UBA796
GACGCCGATGCCGATGCTGACGCGGATCCCACGCAAGGCATCGAGTCTTGGGGCTTTAGCGGTTCAGGAAGCGTGGGTGGTTCAGACGACACAGGATTCGTAGAGGGCTCAGTCTATACCGGCGACACCGTGATGTACGACATCGTCGCCGACAACGTGATGGGGCTTTACGAGGTGGGTGACTATTTGTGCACCTACACCTATCCAACCACTGCGGTTGCACCCACCGGTGAAGCCGCCGACGCCGATTGCCCCGATTGTGATTACACCTTCATTTTGGAACTTAGTCCAGTTACCGAAAAGGTCGGCGATTTGTGTGACGCTTGGTACACAGGCGATGACGCCGACATGTGGGATTCTGGTGAGATACTCAGTGGTTTTGGCTTGGGCTTGAACACAGCAGATGAGACATTATTATTCTGGTACGACGGCGCCGAAGGCAGCTACCCTGCTGAGTGGTACCCAATGAGCTACGGTTCTTCCTCATCTGAAGGCGACACCATCGGGTGGGATATGCTTTGGGGCCAGTACTACTACTAGGCCGCTCGAGATAGCAATGAAGAAGGGTCGCCGAGAGGTGGCCCTTTTTTATGCCTGATGCCGGGGTAGCTTTAAGGTGTACCCACCTTTTTATACATCGCCTTCGCCGCTTGGAAACGCGCTTGGCTGGCGGCGACTTTCCCTTCCTTTTTTAGGGTGTTCGCGTCGAGCAATACAAGCTGAGCATCTTTGGGGAAGTCCATGAGTGCAGCATCTAAAACCCGTCGGCAGGCCTTGTAATCTACTTGATTGAAGTACCCTTGGGCCTTGATTCGGCTCCATTCGGCTGAAGGCCCAGCCTCTAAGACGCGGCTGGCTAAGCGGGCCATGCCAGCCCAGTCTTTTCGGCTGACGAGCACATCTTTTAGCAGTCTCGCAGCCATAAAATTCGATGGGTGAAACTTGAGTTCAGCCTCAAGCCGGTCCCGAGCGAGGTCCATTTTTCCATCTTGGTGTGCTTTGGCGCCCAGATGAAAGTTCACCATGCGCAGCGGCTGTGCGGCCTTTGCCCCCATCGCGAGTAAGGGCATCGCCTTGGCTACGCGGTCGGTTTTCAAAAAATACAGTCCGACAATCCCAGCCAAGATGGTGTTTGATGGGTCTGCTTCAATATATGTCTCAGCGAGGTCGAGGGCCGCGCGCTGTTCTCCGGGTGCCCTGAGCATGCTCAACACGGCTCGGGTTTTGATTTGGCCGGCCCACGGCGTCTGAGCCACTGCTTTTCGATACAATAGGGCCGCTTCTGTCCAGCGGCCGGCCTTGCTGTGCAGGTTTGCGACAATCACAGTCAAGCTGCCATCGTCAGGGTGTCGGGCGCTTGCGGTTGTTGCCAAGGCTAGGGCCTCGTCGGCGCGCCCCAATGACGCGAGCGCAGTGATGCGGCGGGTGGTGGGCCGAACCAAATTTGGGTATCGCTCCAGCAACTTTTTGAGTAAAGCATCGGCTTCTTCGAGCTTTCCGAGCCGCAACAGTCGCTCAGACTTTTGGCTCCATTGGATCAAGTCGAGGTGGTCCTTCGGATCGCGCCCTGCGGTCTCCGCATCACTGGGTTCTGCGCCGGTCATGTAGCCCAATGCCTCGAGTTGCGCGGCCACGTCAGGGTCGAGATGTAGCTGCGATGTGTCACCCCGGCCCGGGTAGTCAAGGCCTTTGAGTTGCGCTTTGAGGGCAGCGAGGCGGTCACCATCATCGGTGGCCAAATCCTTGATCTCACCGGGGTCTGTATCCAGGTCGTATAGCTCGGGAGTGGGCGTATCGATGAGCTTGGTGTGGCCTTGAACCAGCCCGATATGGGGCGCGAGTTGCAGGCGGTCTTCGAGCATAAACGCCTCCATGTACAAGGGTGCGTCATGGGGGGCTGGGTGGCCATCTATTCCTGTGGGGAGGGGGAGCCCAAGGTGCTTAAACAAGGTCGGAAAAACGTCCACCAAAGACACCGGTGAGTCGAACACTTTTGGCTCAATCCCGTGGCCGGAGATGAACATCGGTACACGCTGGGTGGCGTCGTAAACGAAAAGACCGTGGCCAAGTTCGCCGTGCTCACCCAGTCCTTCGCCGTGATCGCCAACCACCACGAACAGCGTCGGGAGACCCTCGAAACGTTTCACCAAACGTGCGACCTGGTCGTCTACATAGGCCAATTCCGCATCATAGGGCTTGAGTGCCGAGGCATAGGGCTCGGGGGCACGATGGGGGAAGTGGGGGTCATAAAGGTGGGTCCACAAAAACACGGGCGAATCGGTGCCGGTATCGTCTAGCCATGCCAGGGCATCATCGATGACCGCCTCTGCATTGCGTTCGCCAAGCCAAGCATTCTTGGTTTTGGGGATGGCATCAAAAAAACCATCAAAGCCATGGTGAAAGCCCCAACTTCGGCTGGTGACGAAAGCCGCAACGGCCGCGCCTGTGGTGTAGCCGTGGGCCTTGAGCGCACGAATCAGTGTGTGTTGCTTTTCTCGGAGAACGCCATCTCCGTTGCTCCGAACCCCGTGCTGGGGCGGGTAAAGGCCCGTGAACAGCGAGATGTGAGATGGGATCGTGAGTGGGGCTGGAGAGTAGGCGTGACTGTAGCGGTGGCCGGCATTTGCAAGGGCGTCGAGGGTATCGGTTTTCGCCGCTTTATAGCCGTAAGCACCCAGGCGATCTGCGCGGGTGGTGTCCAGGGTGATGAGCACGATGTGGGGCAGTTGAGAGGCAGTGGGTGCGGATGGTGTGCCGGTTTGGCAAGATGCCAAGAGTGCGAAGAGGGGCCCGAGTGTCATGGTTGAATCCAAGGATGGAGGGTGCTGAGCACCTGGTCTGGGCGCAAATTTTGGCTCAAAAAGCTTTGTTTGGCGGCTTCGGCTCTGGCGGGGTCTTGTCTGTGAAACACATACCAGAGGGTGGCGAAGGCCTCAGTATTTTGAGACCTTTTGAGTGCTGCCCAGTCGGGGTGGTGTCTCACATCATCGCCGTGGTCGTGTGCCAGGCGGATGCGAATGGAGAGCATCAGGGGGTGTTCTGCATGCGACAGTGGGGCCTTAGAGATGGCGTCGAATGCGGCAGTGGTATTGCCCAGTCGCCGGTGGGCTTCGGCGAGTAAAGCCGCGGCGCGCACATTGCCCGGCCCCCGTCGGTGAGCCTCCTCGAGTAAGGGCAAAGCGGAGAGGGGGTCGCCCAAGTCGAGCCATCGTTCGGCGTTCGCGAGACTGAGTCGCCGGGTGGCCGTGGGGGAGGGCCCGCCAGGTGCGCCGTGCGATTCGTTGAGTATCTGATGGAGTTGGCTGTCTATGTCCATGCTGGATGTCGTGTTGTCGAGCCAAAGTTGGGCGGTTGGTACAAACCCGGCGGCTTTTTCCATCTGGCGAAGTTGTTCAAGACTCTGTGCGGCTGCGTGGCCATCGCGGGCCATCAATTGGGCCCGAAATAGCCCAAACCAAGCCCGAGCGCTGTTGGGGTCAAGGGCGACCGCCTCATGGTAGTGGGCGATGGCCAGGCTGTAATCACCCCCGCGCAAAGCACAGCTTCCGACCGCGGCTGCCGACAAGGTCGACCAATGGGTGGAGCTGTGCAGGCCCGCGAGGGTGTCCAAGCCATTTTGGCATTTGCCGAGGGCGATTTGTGCTCGACCTAGACCTATTTTTAGCCGTTCGCTTTCAGGGTTGCGTTGGATGGCCCCGGTGAAGAGTTGTATGGCCCGTAGATACTGACCACGCTGTAAGGAGGCTTCGGGCCCCATAGACCTTCGTGGAGAGGCGATGGACGCGGCCAGCATCAGACTGAGAAGGATTGGCGGCATGGGTGCTGCTTAGTCCTCGGTGCGGAAGGTCGCGATGAAGGTTTCTTGGGCCCCATCCCAGCGCACGGTCATCGTAGCGGTGTATTCTGCCGACCGTTCAAGCGGCGCCAAGGGCAGCATTGTCGCCATCACCGAGAGGTGGTCGTCGGTGGAGGGGTCGGAGAGTAAGCAGTCGACATCAGCGCCACCGGGGCCGGTGAGCACAGCGTCGATGAGCTCAACATTATAGGGATTTTTCCCGTCAGCGCCGACATTGTTTGCGATGGCGGTCACGGTAATGGGGTAGCCGACGGTGCCATGGCTGGGTGCTGGGTCGGGCCATTCGGAATCTGAGTCGAATGAGGTCGGAACATTGCTTTGGCCATTGACTGGAAACATCACCGCTTGTCGGGGGCCGTTTGGATAGGGGCTAACAAAACTCATGCCCGAATACAGTCCAGTCTGGCCATATCCAGCCTCTTTCCAGTTGGGCATGGTGAAGGGAATGCGGTGATAAACGCTGCCGATCCACATGTCGATGGCCTCGGTGGGGGTGGTTCCCCAAGACACCACTTCGGCCCATTGTTGACCTGCTTGTGTGTTGTAGCCTGCGGTCTCCATCCGGTCCCAAACCCACTCGCCGGAGTACAGGGCGGTGCCAGGACTTTCGTAGTGGGTCAACTCGCCGTGGTGGTCCATATAGTCGGCGTGAATCTGGCTGGCGTCGTCGAGGGAGCGGTCAAGGCTGCCCTGGGGGATGCCCATCAGGTTCCGGTAGCAGTTGGTGCGCTCAATGGCCTCGATGGCGTGTGCGGAAGGGCTTGAATAGCCCAGATCGTCGGTGCCACAAGAGGAGTCCACGGATGCACCCTCAGCGTCAGCGTCAGCGTCAGCGTCAGCGTCAGCGTCAGCGTCAGCGTCAGCGTCAGCATC
>DBIS01000191.1 GCA_002296975.1 Deltaproteobacteria bacterium UBA796
ACGAAGAGCTCGGCGGCGGATTCAAGCGGGCAGCCTTTGGCACGCGCTTGGTCGGCACCGTCAGCTTTTAGGCCATCATGAGCACTTCCATTGCGCTTCATGGTGCTAGCGGTCGCCTCGGAAGGCTGATCGCCACCGAGGCCGGGGATCACTATCTGGGCCCCGTCGTCGCAGATGCAGCCTTGCCTTCGGCCGATGTCATCATCGATGTCACCAGTCCCGAGGGGCTCGCAGCCCTCTTGCCCCGTTTAACGGGCCAACCTTTACTGATTGGCACCACGGGTGGCTTGCCCATGGAGGCCATCACGGCCTATGCACAACAGGCACCAGTGGCCATCGTCGCAAATTTTTCGGCAGGGGTCAGCTTGTTGCTGCAGTTGATTCAACACGCTGTATCGACCATGCCGGACGATTGGGGTGTCGAGATCATCGAGGCCCACCACAACCAAAAGAAAGATGCACCGAGCGGCACAGCCAAGCGAATGATGCGCGCAGTCAAAGATGCCGGCGGGCCGAGCGAACCCACAGCCCATGCCATTCGGTCTGGAGATACCATTGGTGAACACACCATTTGGTTGTCTGGTGCCGGCGAACGTTTAGAGATTAAACATGTGGCGACCCGAAGAGAGGTCTTCGCCATCGGCGCCATGCGCTGGGCGAGTTGGCTTAAAGCCCAACAAGCTGGCCTATACCGGCCATAAAAAAGAGCACAGCAAGAACCTGCCTGGCCTATTGCTGGACAGCCCACGCATCAGAAAAGCGTGCGTGAATCACATCGCCAACCGGTGACTCCAAGCGAACATCATGAGTGTCCATGGTGACCTTACCGTCCCAGCTGATCGTTGGCGCTCGGTGTACCAACCCCTCCATTGTGGGTGCTCGGTCCTGGACTAGCCCAAGCTGTTGACCCAGTTTGGCGGCGATATTGCTCAGGGCCGCGGTGGCCGCCTGGTCGGCCTGGTAATGCCCCGCACTTCCACGGCGCACCCAAACAGCGTCGCCACTTCCAGGCGCATCCCCAAGCACGATGGGCAGACCGAAAGACCGAAGCGCCGCGATGTCGACCCCGGCGGAAGCGGTGCTGGTCACAAGCAATTGCACATTTGAGTGCCGCCGAAAAGCCAGCCTTTTGAAGGCCGATTTGACCCCGCTCAGGCCACCACGGTCCAAGTCGAGCACCCAGGTTTGAGCCCCATCCCGGCGGGTCAAGGCCACCACATCGTCACTCAAAAATCGGCCATCTGTTTCGATGCACAAACGGTTTGCGACCGCCCCCGAGGCGATGGCTTTGAGCAACATATCCAAGATGGCTTCTGCCTGAGGATGGAGCAGGGGCTCTCCTCTCCAGCGGACAGCGAGGGTGTCGAACAGCAGGCGTTGTCTCCGCAGGTCATCCACCACCCGACGGACCACATCGAGCCCAATAAACCCGCGCCCAAAGTCGACCTGGCCGGCATCCCTGTACGCAGCCCATCGCTGTTCATCGAATCCTTCTGATACAGAGCGGGTGAGCCACTCCCATCGTTTGACCGGTGTGGTGCAACCTCGGAGAGAACACGGACACACATCGCTCAATTCCAAACAAAGTGTGCCATCTTGAGTGGTGGTGGGTGCTGGCAAAAAACGGGCGACCCTGCCTGCGACAACGGCGGCCAGCCGCTTGGATGCCTCGGCCACCAAAGGCGTCAAAGCATCACTTTGACCACGCAAATAGCAGTCTTGAATGCAAGGGCTTGTGCACTGCTTCACCACCGCGCGCCGCTGGGTGAGCGCTGGAGACGACCACAATGACTTGAGAGATTCTTCTCGGATATTGCCGAAAGAGCCATTCAGAAAATCCAAGGCCCCATCACACATGATGGCTTGGCCGTCCGCGTTGATATACAGCTCCTTCCAGCCGGCCCAACATGGTGCGTCGAGGGGTGTGAGGGCCTCGCGATAATATTGTGGAATACGCCGCAGACTGTCGGGGGAATTCTGAATCCGATACCCCACCACAGCCTGAGCTTCGGCTCTTCTAGCGAGGGTGGCGCTGAGTGTCCCCAAGACCTCATGGCTCTCTTCACCGAACCACAACCCTTCGACTGACTCGGGCACATCTGGCCCCGCACGAAACAAATTCAGCACTTGGATTCCATCAAAGCCAAGCGCTTCTTGCTCTGCCATGATGGCCTCAAAACGGTGAACATTACGGGCGTGCAAAATTGTATTCGCCAAGATTTTTCGGCGGGCATTTCCTGCGGCCTTATCGGCGGATCGGATGCGTAAAAACCCTGCGATGGCCCGGTCCCACATGCCTTGAGATCGAATCTCATCGTTGGCGGCAGCATCACCGTCGAGGGAAATATTGAAGTGCAAACGGTCAGCTGGTATCGCTGCGATGGCAGCGGCGCGGCTTTCTGTGATCAAGGTGCCATTCGTGGTGACGGTCACATAAAAACCCCGCGAAACAGCGTAGGAGAGCACCTCCTCAATGTCGCCCCGCATGAAAGGCTCACCGCCGAGTGGATTAAACACCTCCACTCCCCAGTCCGCAGTCTGGTCGATAATATTCTTGATTTCTGTCAGGCTCAACTCTGGGGAGTCATAGCAAGTGGTGCACATCGTACAGCTTAAATTACAGCGCAGTGTAACGTTTACACTCACACGATCTGGGGGCGAAAGGGAGCGATTAAACCGCCGAGAGAGGTTCATCGCAACATCACGCTTCAACTGGGATTGACTGCGCATCTGTGACTCTGTAGCGCGATAGTCACACAAATGGACATGCGAGTGCTCAAATCGAATGCTATCTGTTGGCCGTATTGCTTAGGAGTGCACCAATGACCCGTTTTATGTTCCCGCTTGTCTCTGTGATCACCATCGGGTGTTCCACGCCCAAATTTGACGCCGATGAAGGCCCGAGCACCGCATGCGGTGAGTTGGCGCTCGCAGTCTGTGCGTGCGACGAATCTCCAATCGCCGTCAACTGCGAAGATGCCACTGGCTACGCAGAGACCGCTGAAGCTTATATGGACGAAGGCAACGAGGAAAAGTTCGACGAGTTTGAGTTGTTTTGTAACAACGCGCTCGAAGACTTCGCCGAAGCTGGCGGATGTACAGGAGAGACAGGCGGAGAAACCGATGCCGACGCCGATGCTGACGCCGACTCTGACGCTGACGCTGACGCTGACGCTGACGCTGACGCTGACGATACTGG
>DBIS01000192.1 GCA_002296975.1 Deltaproteobacteria bacterium UBA796
AGTGGAAAAATTGTGGAAGCTGTAAAAAGCCCATTCGATATGGCCAAAAGCACTGGATTTGCAGTGTGTCTACCTGCCAAAGCGTGCGCTTTTCTCCGGTATTTTGCACTGTCAATTGTTGGGACGCTCATGTGCCGACCATGAATCACCGCAGCTCAGCATGGGCGGAAGAGGCAACCGCGCCCAAAGAAGCGCCAATGGCTTCCAGGTTGCCTTCGGGCGGCGGGGACTCCGATGAACTTCGGAACCGAATGATGCGCCAAATGGCGGCAGACCGAAAGCCGGTTGCCGCTAAAGACGTGTTGATTGTGGCCAGCAAGCTCAAAAAGTACATGAAAGAGCGCGGTGGGGCGAGCTGTTCAGGCGATGTGATGGGTGCATTGTCTGACATCGTAAGACATCATGCCAATGATGCGCTCGACCGGGCCCGGGCCGATGGGCGAAAAACTGTCATGGCCAAGGACTTTCGGACCCGCTGAGCTGGTGATGGTACCCTGAATTACCCAGGAGCGAACCATGGATTTTACAGCGGAGATGTTGGTTCATTTTCTTGAAAAGACCCAGGTTTTTTCAGATTTCGAGCCCGAGGAAATCGCCGAGTTTCTGCCCCATTTTGAGTTCATCGATGTGGAGGAAGACCACACCATCTTTCATGAAGGGTCTTCGGGCGATGGATGGTGGATGATTTTAGAGGGCGAGGTGAGTGTCACCAAAGAAATGTTCTCGGGTCCACCCCATGTTTTGGCTCATCTTGAGGCGGGGGATTGCTTTGGGGAAATGGCGCTCATTGACGGGGCGCCGCGCATGGCGACCACCCACACCATTGTGGCGACCCGACTGGTCAGATTGTCCCGAACTGCATTCATGGACTTGCTGCGGGCCAAGCAAATGTCGGCGATCAAGTTGTTGTGGGCCCTATCCATGTTGCTGTGCGAACGGCAGCGGGATTTGACGGCTGTTCTGTCGGATATTGTAGAAGTTCCCGATGAAGAAGCGGTGCGTGAGCATGAGCTGCTCAGCCAGTTGCTCAAGGCCAACGTCACCTGGAACTGAGCACGCCCATCACTTCGACATGTTTTGAATGAGGGAACATCTCGTAAAGGCGAACACCGTCCATCTGGTAGCCAAGCTTGGCCGCCCGTTTGATGTCTTTGGCCAATGTGGCGATATTGCAAGAGACCATCACGACCAATTTGGGTCGGGTGAGCAGCACCTGTTCGATCACTGCACCGACCCCTTTTCGCGGTGGATCGAGGATCGCTGCATCAAAAAAGGCATCGCCGGCCTCAAAGTCTTCGACACGCCCAAGGCGAATATCGGCAGTGAGTTCATGGTCGGCTGCGGTGCGCTTTGCATCTTTGACCGCGGTTGGGTGTGCCTCGATTAAGGTGGCGTTGAGCCCCTTGGCGACCAAGGGCAAAGAGAGGTTGCCGGCCCCCGAAAATAGGTCGAGCACCGTGGTGGGTGAAACAGCTTCGATGGCGGCGTTGACATCGGCCACCAAGGCCTGGTTGACCTCGAGGTTCACCTGGTAAAAGGTGGATGGGCTCAGCCTGTGGGAGATTCCAGCGACGGTGAGCCGGGTGGTTGGGTCGCCCACTACACCGCGCCCGTTCAAGGCCAAGGGCTGTTGAATATGGTCAAGGCTTTCAAGCCAAGCGGCCATGGGCGATCGGTATTTATCCTTGCAGTGGGCGTGGATGACGACATTGTCTCCATCACTTCGAAACTCAACCCGTTCGATCGGTCTGGGTACGTCGGGAAATAAGGCCAAGGCTGCGTTGATTTCAGGTCGAGCGATGGCACAGTGGTCCACTTGGATGGCTGAATGGCTTCGGTGTTCGCGATAGCCGAGTTTGCCGTCTGCCCCCCGGCTTAGTGTGATTCTGGCCCGATAGCCCAGGTTCTTCGGCGAGCTTTTGTAAGCGGTCACCGGGATTCGGAGGTAGCGCTCCACCCGCTCGATATGCTGTTGACGTTGGACGTCTGGGGGAGTGGGAAGCTGGGGACAGCCGCCGCAACTGCTTTGGATGGGACAGTGGTTCATGGAGAGTCTGCATAATCCGAACCCACCTTCGCCGCGCGGGTTGTTATGCTTGGGTTTGGAATTGAGGAGTTGTCATGTACCGTCTTTTATTGCTGAGTTTGTTGGTTGCCTGTGAACAGGTCGCCGCAGTGGGAAATCCCCTCGAGCCTGTGGTGGTTACGGCCCCGGACCGGGTGATTCCAG
Organism: Deltaproteobacteria bacterium UBA796; assembly: GCA_002296975.1. Taxonomy (GTDB): domain Bacteria; phylum Myxococcota_A; class UBA796; order UBA796; family UBA796; genus UBA796. The sequence goes on from DBIS01000192.1 coordinate 2,231, forward strand.
AGGTCACGGCTGATCTTTCAGAAACACAAGAGGCCACCGAGGAAGCACCATTTTCCATCTCCAGCGAGGAGTTGGCGGAGAATGCAAAGGAAGAGACCAAGGCCGAGCCTGTCACTGCCGTGCAAATTGAGCGCGCGTCGGTGTCACCGCCCACCCAGGCTGCATCTACACCTCAGCCAAGTCCATCGCCAGCTCCACCTGAGGCCGCGCCCAGCTCTCATTGGCCTCAAACCCTCGGCAAGAGTTGGCCCGTCCGTTTGGTCACCACAGTCCCCAACGCCTCGCCACCGCGCGCCATCCTCGGCTTGCCGAATGGAAAAGAGGTGGTGGTCAACCCGGGCACGATGGTGCCGGAATTTGGTTTGGTTGTGGTCGCCATTTCACCGGGGTCAGCAGAGCTCGCTAAAATTGCGCCCGCGGGTGACCATGCGACGATTGAGTCGGTGACGTTGCGCGCTCAGTATTAGGTCGCGCTCACCAAGCCAATATTGTTGCGCAGGCGCTTTAAAGCTGCACCTTCGATTTGACGGACCCGCTCGCGACTCAGGCCCATCGATTTACCGATGGCTGCCATGGTGCGTGGGTCTTTTCCGTAAAGGCCGAAGTGCTCACCGAGAATGTACCGCTCTCGGGCATCCAGGACCCGGCTCATGGCCGATTCCATATGACCCAACTCTTCTGCGAGACTCGCGTTGTCGTGGGGGTTCGAGTCAGCACCTTGCGATGGAATCCGGTCGCCGACCTTTAGGCCATCGTCGTCTGGTTGATCAATGGAGACAATACCCCGGTGGGACAACAATAGGTTCGCTCTTTGAATATCGATACCAAGGTCTGCGGCAACGTCTTCGAGTTTATAGCTGACCCCAGCCTGGTCCATTCTCGCCATGGCCCGTTGGAGGTTTCGCAGCTGCTCCACGGCCCCACCAGGTAAACGCACCATCCGGCCTGCGGTCTCCAAAGCGCGGGTCATTTGTGCCCTGACCCACCACCGGGCATAGGTCGTGAATCGAATTCCGCGGTCAGTATCAAAGCGTCGTGCTGCGCGAAGTAAGCCAATATAGCCCTCTTGGACCAAGTCTTCTTCGGCCATCAGGGAGCAGGAGAGCTTGCGGGCTTCACCCCGTGCAATACGCATCGCTGACATGGCCAATTGCCATCTCAGGGTCTCTGCCTCCTCCCAATGTCTGCTGGCGAGGGCAGCGATGGCGCTCAATTCCGGATCCGACGAGCGCCTGGATTTGTTTCGGATGGCTAGGACGGCCTGTTCAAGGCGATCCACCGCACCGGCCCGCGTGCGTTCCTCTCGGGTTGGGCGTGCGCGCAAGATTTCATCTGCGGCCTCAATCCCAAAGAGGGCGTCCCTCGCTTCCATTTCAGCCATGCGAATCGCTCGGCCTACTTTTTGTTCCTGTTCTGCATCAAAGCGCATACCCACCCCCATCGACCTGCGCGATCTGTTTCTATTATGGAACAGATCATGTGCCGCTTTCAAGTCTTTCGGACAAAAACCTCAACTATGGTGTTCTCTTCCCCTGAAAGCCAAGTTGATCGAGTCATGAGTGGATTTGGGCTAAAAGTGGAGCCGGGTGGTCTCATTTGGGACGATGGTGACAACACGGGTGGTGCGTCGCCCAGAGGGCCCATCGATGATCTCCACGGTGTGTCGTCCGGGGGTCAGCGGGTGTTGATATAGGGGTGCGGTGTTGATGGGAATGCCATCGATCGAGACTTCGGCCCACCCACTTCTTACCGTGACATTGAGCATGCCGGGTGCTGCGGCTTTGGGTTGCTGTGGGTCGGTATTTTTGGCCCCCGTAGAGGCGGCGGCATTGGCTTTGACTGGGGTCTTGGTTTTGGGGCTTGCTGCCGGTATCGGGGTGAGCCGGATGGGCACCCGCAAGCGCTCTCCAGCCGCGACTGTGTATTGGTCGGTAAAGGGCAAATAGCCCGGTGCGGTCACCCGCAACTCATACATTTTGTCCGGGATGAGTTCGGTGTTTTGGATGTCTGCACCTGTGGATATCACCTTGCCATTGAGGGTCACGGTACTCTCAACCGAGGGTGAGATATTCAGATGCAAGGAGGCCGCTCTTTGGGTCTGGGGCATCACCACGGTTTCGACGATGGGGTCTGGGCGCTGGCTTGTGGCCCAGATGACGATGGCGCCCAAAGCCAAAAATCCCGCAAGGGCGATCAACAAAGGCATGCGAGAGGGCTGAAGTTGCATGGTTTGGCCAGAGCCTGGGGACTCCTCCCACTCCAACTCCAAATCGATCTCGGGTGCGTGCTCGCGTATTTCGGCTGCGGCCTCGGTGCCGACTTGGAGTTGTTCTCGCTCGGTGCGGATTTCGGCGGAGAAAAGCTCGATCATAAAATGACCTAAATTCTCCCGCGTGTGGTCTGGAGTGGCGGGGGACATGAACTCCAACAACGCTGTTTGAAAAGCGCGGGCATCTTCAAAGCGAATGGCTTTGTCTGCGCTTAAAGCCCGCATAACGATGTCGGATAGACGGCCCGGTATGCCAGGGTTGAGGGTACAGGGGGGTTGAATATCGGCGTTTTTGATGCGCTCGAGGGTTTTTACATCGGATTCGGTTTTGAACAGCCGCCGTCCGGTCAGCATCTCGTGGAGAATAATCCCGGCAGAGAACAGGTCTGACTGGTGGTCCAAGTCTTGGCCGCTGGCCTGCTCTGGACTCATGTATTCGAACTTGCCCTTCAGCACGCCACCTTTGGTGTTGAATGCGCTGATTTGGGCCTTCGCTATTCCAAAATCGGCCACCTTGACCTCCCCGGAGTAGGAGACCAAAATATTGGATGGAGAGACGTCTCTGTGGACGATACCGAGGGGAGAGCCTTGGATGTCGGTTCGTTTGTGGGCGTAGTCGAGCCCTTTGCACATCTCGTGCGCGATGTAGACTGCATACTCCATGGGGAGCAGCTTTCTGCGCTCCGCGAGTTTGCGAAGGATGCCTTTGACGTCCTTGCCCTCAACGCATTCCATGGCGATAAAATAGTTTTGAGCGATTTGCCCAAAGTCGTAAATCTGCACGATATTTGGGTGCTGAAGCTCGACGGAAATCTTGGCCTCATCGATGAACATGTGAACGAAATCTTGATTGTCGGTGAGGTGCTGAAGAATTCGTTTGATCACCAGGAGTTTTTCAAATCCACCATGCGAGAAGGATTTGGCTTTGAACACCTCAGCCATGCCGCCGACCGCGATCTTGTCGATCAAAAAATACCGACCAAACGAGATGGGTTCAAATGGGGACAATGGCTATCAACTCCAGAAATGATGCTGCGATAAAATGGCTTCGTTCGCCTTATTCTACCGCCGCGCCGGTGTCATCGTTGGCTTTGCTTGTTGAGTCCTGAAAATATTTTTCGACCACATCGCATGTCCAACCCTTTTCATTTTGAATGTTTTGGTAGGTCTCACATGTGGCTTCTTGGTCCTCCGTGGATTTTTCGAAGGACACCAAACAGTCCTGAAGTTCTTTGTCTGGAACCGATATGCCGCAGCTGTCTTGGGCAAAATCGGCCATGTTTTCACACAGTTGCTGGCAGTTATTGGAACAGCCAGCGGCGGTGGCTATCAAGAAGCTGAGTCGGACGAGCATGAAACCTCCTGGGGAACGGGGCCAATGTATCGTGAAGAATGACTCTTGGCGCGATAAGTGACCCACATGCAACCCAGTCATCAGGGCGTGCTCCAAATCGAGCCCACCGACCTTTGTAATTTGAGCTGTACCATGTGCGCGCCACATAACGAGGCTTGGGAGCAAATCCATGGTGTGCCCAAGGGCATCATGGACATGGGCTTGTACAGGACGATCATCGCTTCATTGGCGGCAGAGGGCATCTGTTTTGA
>DBIS01000168.1 GCA_002296975.1 Deltaproteobacteria bacterium UBA796
AGCGGGGCAGCCACACACAACTTCTCCGTCGGCTTTATTTTTGACTTCCACGTGGCCCGGCTGCCGCAACGCGCGATTGCCCGAACATCCGGCTCATCGCCCAGACTTCGGCACAAGCGCCGAGCGACCGAGCGCACAGCAGAGGGGCTGTCCATCCGAACCAACGACTTATTGGTGGACCAGCTTCGCTCCCGCTCGAGGATTTCAAACCGGTTGATCGGCCTTAAAGTCAGCCCACCGTCATCGGTCTGAAAAAACTGGACATCACATATATTTCGTCCAAAACCGTGAAACATCACCCAACGGGGAAACCAAGTAGACCGCCCCTTGAACACCTGACGGTACGCGGGGGCCCCCACTATCCAGCCACCGACCAACACAAGCAACAAGAGCCGCATCTTCCATCGCGGCGTTTCGCTTGCAGGCTGCGGCATCATTTTCACCTTTATTGGTATTGAAACGCCGTGAGACGAACCGGTGCACCGATACGCTGTTCGTTTCGAATCAGCCCCATAACCAACTCATATCGGCCTGCCTCGGCAGACTTGGGCGGCCGAACGCCATATTCATCTTTTATGATCTGCCCCATGGTCCAACGGGATGTGGGCCATGCCCAGTCACAATGCTCATGGTCCGCCCACCACATCGACGCTGGCCGGTGCGGCAAGGACTTCATCCGCTGATAGATCCAAAGGTCGTCTTGAATGGACTCAGCCAAAGTCCACCAAGTCTCCACCCAGACCGTACGCCGCTCCATCGGAAGCGCCGGGCGCATCCGGAAACCGATCAACTTCATCGGACCCCAGGAAATAGGCTCAATGACCGCGTCGGGCGGTACCGCGTCGACGACACACCCTGGAGGAGCCTCCTCCAAAGGCCCAACGCTTGCCCTCTTTAAGTCAAGCAATTCACCCGCCACAACCATGGGCTCACGGGCTGGAGGTGCGGGTAAATCCACACGCGCGACGCCATTTGAAATATGTACCGCAGTGCCCAACTCCTTTGAAAGATCCCGAAAGCGAACCAGACTACGTGCCGCTGAATTACCCTGAGCTGGCCTGGAAAAGCCGTAATCAAGATCGATTGGACTCATCTCCACACGATGGACGCCCGCATGGTCGAAATCCAAACGAAACACACCCGACCGGGCCATTTCTCCATTGGCATGAGAGTCGAAAAGAAGGTTTCCTGCGTCGTACAAAATAGGGCGGCCGTCCACGATCTCCACACCTTGTAGTTGATGGGCTGAGCTCCCTAAAATAGCATCGGCACCCGCACGAATTAGCGCCGCCCCCAATCGTCGGGTCGCCTTAGAAGGCCGGGACTTCCTATTTTTACCCCAGTGCATGGCAACAAACACAACATCGGCCTCTGCTTTTGCCTGAGTGATCGCAGGTCCGAGCACCGCCATTGCAGCCGCAACATCTCCTTTAGAAACATGGCATGTCCCCGGTTTAGATGCCCCCGCGCCAAAAATTCCCAGGGTGGTGTCCGCCGAAACAAAGCCCACCCTTACACCCTTTCGTTCGATAAACACAGGGCTGCACGCCTGGGCGAGGTTTTCGCCTGTTCCAACACCAAGCACACCAGCTGCATTCAAGATGCCCGCCTGTTCGACCAAAGCATCGGCCCCGTAATCGCCAGCGTGATTATTGGCGGTCCCCACAACGTCAATGCCTGCGTCTACCAATACTTGGACTTGCTCTCGCCGCCCCCGAAAATAGAAGGGAACTGGCTCCGATTTGGGCACAGCTAGGTCGCCCCCATCGGCAAGGACACATTCCAAGTTTACAAAGGCCAAGTCGGCATCGAAAAGCCCACTCAGTTGACCCAGCGCATCCTTCGAGCCCTTTGCCCCAGTAATACCGTTTTGCCGACGGCCGAGGTTCGTGTCTCCCCCGAACACTAAACTGAGGCGTTGCTTTATGTCAGGCTCAAAGGTCGAAGGTGTCACACCCGGTGCTTCTATGACACCAATCGACACCCAATGCCCAGGGAATGGGGGCGCCTTGATCGACTCGCCTTCCGGCGTCAGCAAACGAATAGACACCCAATGTCCACGACGCTTCGCCAATACAGAGTCTTCTATTTCAAAGGTGACTCGGGCAAGCGCACCCGTCAAAGGGCCCAAACTCAAGGGTTCCAAATCGATGGCCTTGGCGCCATCGGTCGGGAACAACTTCAGCGCAAAGCCAGCAGCTTGAGAGCGGACCCCAGGTGAAAACCAAAATTCCGCCAACGCCTTGCGCTCTCCCACTCGGGTCACGGACGACGCCACAAGCTCACTGCCATCTCGAAAGCTGACGCTCACCCGTGAGACTGGAAGAAGCGCCTCCCCACCCGAGACCCACTGAACTTCAACAGCCGGAGAAGAACAGCCGGAAAGAAAAGCCAGGACATAACCAGCGAAAATTACAAACCTCGACATCATCAACCTCGGGCCGTCATGCCTCTTTAATCGCCACCATTAAAAAAAGGGCCCCACGAGGGCCCCTCTTTGTTGCAGCTACACCGCTCAATCACAAACAGTGAGCCCACCATAAGTCACCCGCACAGTGTCTCCCTCGTCGGGAATCCCTTCGTCGAAGAACACGGTGTTGTCCGCCTCGTCATAGTGCCACCCAGTCAACCGTTCAACACCGTTCACATACACGTGAATGGTGCTGGGTGCGGGCGTAGCGGCCAACTCAAAGGCAGCGACCTGGACAGAGGCGGCAGCCAACATCGACAAGTTGCTGGGGGTTGCCCAATCGGAACAGATCGAGAGGAATACCCCGTCGGTGGCCATCACCGGCTGATAGTAGCCATCACCAGCATCAGCTGTGGCACATCCGCCCGGATAATCTCCAGCGATCGCAGAGAACTTCACGTTGGCGGAGCTGCCCTTTTTCGCGATGACCTTGTCCATATACCAGGTCCAACTGCTGCTGGACTGCTCAGGCTCGTCAGACACCATGATGATGTGCAACATGGCCTCCGGCCGTAAAAAACCATAATTACACTCGCCTGGGTCCGTCTTGTCGACAGCCTCTGCGGTGAGCGTCAACCCCGCTTCGGTCCAAAAACCACCACCACTGCTGACTGCGGACTGAAAACGACTCTCATAGTCAAGCATCCCTGGCCGCAGGACTCCACCGTGAGCATTGCAACCGCTATCTGCGGTAATAACGATTATCTGCCAATCATTTGAGTAGCTGGCAAGCTCGGTGATGAAGGTCGAAAAGTTGGTCGCGAGTCGATCTTGGTCGTCGCTCATCGAACCACTTTGGTCCACATAAAAGATAATGTCCGAAGGCGGATCAGCCGGGACCACCCACTCTTCGTCATAGCGGGCCCCAAATTCACCTGTCCCGGTATGAAGCGCCTCACGCTCTCCCAGCGGTTCGCTCGATGTGACCGTCAGCGTCCCTTCGACATCACCCTCGTCCAAAGGTTCGAAGTTGAGGTACACATTGACCGACTCCTCAGGTGCCAAGGTCAACGGCAATTCCAACGCTGAGGTCATCTGAAAAGCGTCTCCAGCCTGGCCAACCGTGAAAATTTCCAGGGTGTCGGTACCCACATTGGTGAGTTTCACATCTGCTGGATGCTCACAACCCACATATGTGGTGCCCATATCGAGGGGGTCCGGCGAAATACTCAGCTCGGGGATAATCCCTTCGCCAATCAGGGTGACGGCCACCTCAGGCTGGAGCTCAGCATTGCTTGTTACCACCGCTTGGCCGCCGTGAACGTGCGCTGCCATCGCCTCGAAGATCACATCGATGGTGAGCGATTCGCCAACCATCAGCAAGGGCTCGTCGATCCCGGTCAAAATCGTGAAGCTCGCCGCCTCGGAGTCGATGCGCAGCCCTTCGATATTCAGGGGCTCGCCCCCAACGCTGGAAATATCAAACTGCATGACCACCGGCGCATCATCGGCTGACAAAGCACCGAAGTCCAATATCGGCGGAAACAACTCGATACCAGGACCGCCACCGCGACCCGTGCCGGCAATGGACTTAATATCGGTGTCCTGACTACAGGAGAACATCCAGACACAAAGAAAGATTGAACTTCGAAACATGGTGACTCCGATTGAAAAAAATGAAACCCGTCGATGGGCCGACCGTATATGTCCACACCATTTAGCAAAAGATAAGGCCGAATAACAGAAAATCCCGGGATGTTGCCAAATCGTTCGGCTCCATCTCGGGATTTCAAGTTTGAAAAGGGGCTTCAGGCTCCCTCATTGCTCAGCCAAGCAGGTCGGCAACCGCCTCGCGTTCTTGGCTCAACTCTGCCGCCGTCGCAGCGATTTTTGATTTGGCGTAGTCATTATGGACGAGCCCCTCAACGATGCTCGCACGGCCATCTTTGACCGTGACTGGAAATGAGAAGATGATGCCAGCTGGAACCCCGTACTCGCCATTGGAGTAGATCGCCATCGAGGAGAATTCACCCTCAGCTGTTCCGTCCCACCAGGTCCGCATATGGTCGATGGCTGCAGAGGCCGCTGAGGCCGCAGAAGATGCGCCACGGGCCACGATGATCGCCTTTCCACGGGTGGAAACGGTTTTCATGAACTCGCCTTGACCCCAAGCCTCACCGACGGCTGTGACGACATCTTTGCCGTCAGCCTTCGCGTGGTAAAAGTCAGGAAACATGGTGTTCGAGTGGTTGCCCCAAATCGCAAGATTGCCGACCTGACCCGGACTCAAACCGAGCTTTTTGGCAATTTGGCCCTTGGCGCGATTTTCGTCGAGCCGGGTCATGGCGTGGAACTGGGTGTTGGGAATATTGGGTGCCGCGTGGCTGGCGATCAGTGCATTGGTGTTGCAGGGATTCCCAACAACCAACACCTTGACGGTAGGCTTTGCATTGTCATTGAGCGCCTTGCCCTGCCCAGTAAAAATCGGCCCGTTGATCTTGATCAGGTCGGCCCGGTCCATGTCCTTGGACCGTGGACGAGACCCAACCAAAAAGGCTGCATCAAGGTCTTTAAATGCCACGTTGGGATCGTCTGAAGCGACGATGCCATGCAGTAACGGAAACGCCGCGTCACGAAGCTCCATCACAACACCCTCAAGCGCACCCATCCCTGGGGGGATCTCGAGCAGCTGCAAAATGATCGGCTGATCGGGCCCGAAGCAACTGCCAGAGGCAAGCCTAAATAAGAGGGCATAGCCAATATTACCGGCCGCACCTGTGACCGCTACGCGGATTGGTTCATTCATGAAATCTCCCTATTTGTAACCGAATTGAGCTTCGTGGAAATCGCCTGTGGTGATCCATTTTTGGATGACGCGGTCCAGTATTTCCGCGGTCACCTCGGTGGCTCCCCACTTTTCTGCGTTGCCCTCAATGCTCTCAAGAACTTGACCCTGAACGAATGATGGAATGTTCTCTACCCGAGCCCACGCATCTGGTGACCATTTGAGCTTTTTACCCTCACGCTCCAAATACGCGTCGGACACCTCGCCCCACATATCGTATTTGGCCTTCATGATTTCTGGTGTAATCACCGTACCCAGGTCCTTCTTGACCGCGGTCCACTCTACCCGCCACTTGGTCATCTCCCGACAAAACTCCGGAATGCCCTCAAGTTCAGCCTCGGCCTCTGGCGTCCACTCAAAGGTGTGGTTGGCGGTCTCTTTGGCGAGCGGATTCCCGTAGCCAAGCTGCTGGCGGAGCCGCTCCATAAAGGCACCCGTGATGGCAGCCATATTCTTTTCGGTGGCCCGCTCTTCGGCCACACCACGCACCAGATCGGCTGCACGGGATGCATCAAATTTTCCGATATCCTCCATGCGGGCAGACGCCTCCTCCACTTTGGTCTCCCCGGCTTCGGTCCACTCGGGCTTGGCCTCATCTTGGTCACTGAACATGGCGTGTGCTGGACACTCCGGGGGAGGGACCGACCCAGCCTTGGGTGCCGTCGTGTGGCTTGTTCCGGTCATGCCCGCAGCAGGACACTCTGCAGGAGGCACAGCACCTTCGTTGGCCGCCGTGCCATGACTCTCGCCCATCATGGATGAGGCTGGACACGCCGCGGGTGGTGGGTCACCTTTTTGAACCTTGGCATGGGTGCTATCCGAGGGCATTCCAGAAGCTGGACACGCCTTGGCTGCATCATTTTGATCCGCAACCATCACCGCAGGTACTTCTTCGACCGGTGGCTCCGCAGCAGCAACCTCGGCAGCCTTTTCTGCTGCTTTATATCCTGGGAGCGCACTAATTTTCTCTTTGATTTGATCGGCGGCCGACTCACCTGCTGAGTAGCTACCCAGCATGTCAGCCATCATCTTACGGCCCTCAGCGATACCCGTCTCACACAGGCCCAAGTCGATATGGAGCGCCTTGACTGAAACCACGTACTGCTCCACCCGATCTCGGGTCATGTCACGCATGAAGCCGCCTGGAACACGACAAATCCGTTTCCATGCCGCGTTGGTCCACATCCAATCGGAGCCCTTGCGTTCGGTTGGGACCACATCGTCTGGCAACTCATTGGCCTGGATGAGAATCTTTAAAACCTCGCCCTTGTCGGACAGGTAGCTGTTTTCTGCCATGTCCTGTTGAATCATATCAATGGCGAATTCATTGCTGATGGTTTCAAGCCCTCGCACCCGCGCAGTCTTTTCAATTCGTGCCTTGGACCGGCGACGATCGTAACCCTTCGGCACCCGGGACAAGGTTTCCTTGGCCTCAGCGGTCCACTTCAGATGCTTGCCGTCAAAAGTCTCTTCCACAATCAAATCGCCGCTATCCAAAGCACCGGCACGTTCGATACTCTCTCGGTCGATCATCTGAAACTCATCGCCAGATGTCTTGCAAATCGAACATTTCTTGGGCTGGAAGTCCCGGCAGGCATAGCCACATTCTGGACAGATAAAGGTCTTTCCGAAGGTATAATCATCGACCTGCTTGGCCATCTCTTCAGCGACATACCCCATGGACTGGGCAGCCCCAGGCGGCAATAAATCACCCATCGCCTCGTTAATAACGGCGGCCGTAATCACCGAATACCCCCGCTCGATGGCCCAACGGATAATCGCAGTGGTCGCCACCCCTTTCACAAAGCCAGGTACGCGGGCCATTTTGGACAAAGCCGCTGGGGTCCAATCCACACTCTCGGCCGCCTGAACGTCGACTGGCGGTACAAACTTTTGGCTGGTAACCAGCACATTACAGGGAGCAATCCGGAGTAAATTCTCTGCGGTAGCGCCAATGTCCATCTCGTCTTCCGAGTGCACGCCGATACGGCCAAGCACCAACAGCGCCGGCTTCGTGTTTCGGACATATTGAAGAATCTTCTCGTAGGCCTTGCCATCGAGCAGGACCGCCCGCAGCATGACACCGTCCTCTTCGGCGACCTTTCGGGCAACATCTAAATGCGCTTGGTAAATTTTGGCCAAGCCCGTATCGATGATCTCCTCATGGAGTTTTTCTTGATCGGCGAACTTGAACACCTTGGCGGCTTTCTCTGAAAGCACACCGACAATGCCGTTGAAAAGGGTGTAATGAAGATATGGGTCGTACACGCCGACCGCCTCAACACGACGATTGAATTTCTTGGCGATCTGAACGGCGACCTTGAGCCCATGATAGCTCCGGGGAGAGCCGTCGATACACACCAAAATAGCACCCTCTTCACCGAGGTATTGACCGTCACCGACCATCAACTCAGCGCTCTTTTTGACAACCAGGGTGTCCGTCTCGGAGCGACGTAAAAAGCGCTCTACCGCTGACCCGATTGGGGCAACCCCATCGCCTGTTGTGCCCCAAGCACCAAAGATCATCAAGTCCTCGTCGGACTCGCCCATATACGCCACCAAAGCATCGTGGACCACGCCATCGAGGCGCTCAGAGCCGAAACTCACGCCAGCATCGTCGGCATCGTCGGCCAACCACCCAGTACGCACTTTTGGCGCCTCGGTCTTGCTACCACTGTGGTCGCTACCTGCACCCTTGGGCAACATGGCTTGAAGGCGGTCGATTCGGGAGGCTGTGCGGTCTGTTGACTTCACATGCACCGCGGTCAATCGTGACTCTAGCGCAGAGGCCAGCTCCAAGCCGAGCTTTGCAGCACCCTTTGACCAATCTGACCCATCGATAGCAACATGAATATTTGCGTACATCCAAACCTTCCCTAAAACAAAGACACCCCCGCAATGCGGAGGTGAACCTTTAACGGGTCAGCGGGGCTTAAGCCCGATCGTACAGACTATTCCGCACCGTGCCCAGCGGCATCCGCTTCGGCATCAGCCGGGGGTGAAAAATCACCTTGTCCCAACAGCTCCTTCTTGAAGGCCATCGCTGATGGCGTGTCTTTCAAGGCCATCAGTGACTCGACATAATAGGACACAGCCCACAGGTCTTTCTCGTCGAGAGTACCTTGCCACTGCGCCATCGCTGTGCCGTTTACACCCGCGCCAATGATCCGGTACAACGAGCCTATTCGGCTCCAATTTTCTTCACCTGGATCTGGCCGAATCGAGCGGGTTGGGTTGAGCGTATAGTCGGGTGGCATATTCGTCTGCTCCACCCCAAGAACCTCATACTCCGTGACTTGTTTGGCTGAGTGATAAGGGTCGTCCCGCAACTCTGGCTTTTTCCCAGCGGCCGTAAAAGCATCGTGAATATAGGCTTTTGTCGCATAGGCCGGGTGACATGACTGGCAGTTGGCCACGGCATGGTAAACATTTTTCCCATAGGCCACAGCCTCATCGACCTTTTCAGTCCATGGGTCTTCTGACAAGGCGATCGGCTTGGCAACCTCATTTTCGGGGTCACGCCAACCTTCGTCATCAGGCGAGAAGCTCTTGATGTAATTTACAATATCGTACAAAGCGGAGTCTTGAATATCCCAAGGCAACATCGCCGTGCCATGAAGGCCGCCGCGGATGACATTGAACAACATCTTATCCGTGGGCAGGTCGCCATCAACCATGCGTACAAACTTGTACTTGGCCAAACGTAAATCTCGTGGTGCAGGACGCAAACCAGGCGAAGACGGCCCTCGGCCATCTCCCTCGAGACCATGGCAGGCGTAGCACTGCCGCACATACAT
>DBIS01000011.1 GCA_002296975.1 Deltaproteobacteria bacterium UBA796
GCAGAGGCCCTCAACGACACCCTCGATGAGGCCAGCGTACTCGTGCTGGACGGCGCCCACACACAGTTTGTCGGCCTAGAATTATGCAGTTCGGACCTCGATATTTACGCATTTGAAGTTCCTGCATACAGCTGGCTAAGCTTCTCCATTGAGATCGACGGCTCCGGGGACGGCACCTCAGACCTCGACCTTTACGAAATCGAGCACCCTGACTTTCCAGTGGCCGACGAAGTGGACTGGCTCGGCGAATCGGGCGACTTTGACCTGTTGAGCTACTCAGCCAAAACCACCGACTTCGAGCGGCTGGCCTGGTACAACCCCACGTCCACCCCCCGCACACACCATGTCCTGGTTTACCCCTATGGTTCAGCCTACGCCGATTATGACATTCGTATACGCACCAGCGACTGGCATGATGACCGCGACTGTGAAGATGTATACTCGGACGCCCTCGAATCTGGCCCTTGCAACCGGATCATGCAGTTCCCCAACGCTGTTGACGGAAGCCAAGGCTACTTGGTGACCCACGAACAGCATTACTCCAACCAGCGCCGCGAAATCGCCTATTTGGTCCAATGGGCGACCGCCCAAGTTGAGGCCGAGTTTCCCGGAACCAAACCACTCGCCTTGATGGATATGAGCCAAGCCGACGGTGACACCCCCGGTCGCCTGGACGGCTCTCTCCGCCATCCCGAAGGAACCCACGTCAACGGTAATGACATCGACATCGCCTACTATCAAACCGGTGCCGACAATATGGGGCGCGCAGTATGCGATAACGATGGCTACAACTGCACGGGCGAGGCATACCTGCTCGATGCCGACCGCACCGCCTACTTTCTGGCCATGTTGATGCGCTCTCCCTTTATAAGGGTGATCGGTGTAGACACCGTCGTGGCCGAAGACGTCCTTGAGGCCGCAGCAGGGCTGCTCAGCGGGGGCAAGCTGAACGCTTCAGATGTCAGCAACCTCGAGACTTATATGGCCTATTCCACTGACGGCTGGCCCTTTCACCATCACCATCTTCACTTTTCTTGGCAGTGGGAGAGTGGCCACAGCGGCGTAGACCTATTGGACTGGGAGGGTCCGGTCGGCTGTGAGTTCGCCCTCGAAGGCCGTGGCCCTTCAAAGCCGGAGCCCACCTTTTAGGGCTCTAGATAGCCCAAAATTTCCGCGGCTTTATTCGTTGGTGATACCGCCGTCTTGAGCGCAGGCACACCATCCAGTGCGGCCCTCAAAGCCGGCTTTGGCTGCCCCTGTACGTGTTTTCCCCGCCCGGGCCGATTCACCCATCGCCCACCAGCGTCGATGACGACCGTGTCACGACCTGCCAAACCCGCTGGCGCGCACCCCGGTGCACAATCTGCCTCACACATGCCGCTTTGAGCGAACCAGTGGCTTCGGGCTGCTATCGTTTCACCTTTGAGCAAGGCTGGCACATCGGTAAGACCAACCAAGTCATCGATTACCGCCGGCTTTATCCCTGGCGACCACCGCACCAAGGGCACGGCCAACACATGCTCAGAAATGGACCGCTCATGTTGATAGCTACACCGCTCTTCATCCAACACCTCTCCATGATCCGCGGCCACAACGATGGTTGCACCACGCTCACGCAATACCGCGATTAACGGCCCCAACAGCTCATCAGCGTGCCGAACCTCTCCACCATAGCGAAGCCGCTCCGTCGCACCCGCCCCCTGGTACGGACCGTGTGGCTCATAAATGTGCACCCACAACAACGCGGGCTTGTCGGTGGGCAACCAAGCCATGGCAGCCTTCACTGCAGTCTCGCCTGGCGCTTCACCCGCTGCCGGACCCTCAAACACATCCCAACCTCGGTCCATCCCTCCGGCCGGACCTGCAGGGTATGCGCTCACGAAAGCAGCCGTTGCCCACCCTGGGTACTGCTCAGGAAGCACCTCGACATCGTCCCGCAGCCGATAACCATGGTGGTTGTTGGCCTCCATCCCATGCTCCCAAGGATATAAGCCCGTCAGCATCGAGGCGTGAGCCGGGCTGGTCAGCCCCATCGGAGAGTATGCCCGCGTGTACCGTTCACCCTCCGCTGCGAGTGCCCATATATTGGGACTAAACGCTCCGCTGAGGTGGTCTGCACGCCAGGTGTCGATGGTAATCAACGCCACGACAGGCGGCGGAATTGGCGCGTTCAGGCCATCCCTGAGATGAGAATCAGGTGAGAGCTGACATGCAAAAAACCACAGAATCATCTCAGTACTCTATCGTAGTCAGCAAACGAGGTGCGTTTACCCCATGATCGAAATGTTGAAACTCAGCTTTCAATTTTCCTCCAAGCTTGGGGTACGTGACACACCGGTCCTCGACGCCAACCACCAATCCAGCCTGCCCGGGCTGTACATCGTCGGAGACTTGGCTGACGCGCCCATTATCAAGGTCGCACTCAAACAAGGCCATACAGTGGCCACACACATCGCGACCACCCTTAAGGCTTCTGCCGGCCAACGGTCAGCCGACCCCGATGTGGTGATTGTCGGTGCTGGCCCGGCCGGTATTGGCGCCGCGATTGCCCTTCGAGATTTGGGGGTCAATTATGTGTTGATAGAGCGGAAAAAACCATTCTCCACGATTCAAAACTTTCCACTTGGAAAGCGAATCTTCATGGAGCCAAATGCTGTCGAAAACCCCACCAACTTTTGGTTCGACGATGCAGCAAAAGAGGATCTTGTTGACGCCTGGGAACGCTCCCTCACCGAAGAAAACCTCAACATCGAACAACCCGTGGAGGTCCGCAGCGCAACTCGGGCCGGTAAAGGCTACGCGCTCACCCTCATCGACCCCGACGGCACTCAACGTACAATCCACACTCAACGGATCATCCTCGCCACCGGCAAGCGCGGCCAACCCAACACCTTGGGCATACCCGGCGAAAACCGGGAACACGTTCAATACGCGCTCAAAGATCCCAAAGCCCATGCAGGCCAAAATATTGTCGTGATTGGCGGAGGCGACACCGCAGTGGAGACAGCGATCTCACTCGTCGAGGGTGGCGCATCCGTTATCTTGAGTTGCAGGGCAGACTCCCTTCATCGGTGTAAAACCCGAAACCAACAACAAGCAGAAGACCTACACCAGGCTGGGCGACTGGACATTCGCTTCCACGCCAAAGTCACAGAAATAAAAGCCGAATCGGTGCTGATCTCAAATGCGGGAAAAGAAGCCGAGGAAGTAGCTGCAAACCTTGTCTTTACAATGATCGGCACCCAGCTACCGATGGCGTTTCTACAGCGGATCGGCATTCGCATGCGCGGAGACCTTCGCCCTCAAGATGGACTTTGGATCGGTGGTTTTATGACCCTGGTCTATGGGTTTTACTGCCTAAAAAGTAAAAAGCAGTTTTACCCTTTTGGCGAGTCGGATCCCTTGGGCTTTCTTCACGAAGCACTCAAAGTGGACCTGGGTTTTCGTTCCGTCGATGCCAGCTTTTGGGGAACCAGCGTCTATGCGATGGTGATCTTGATCTTCGGGTTGATGGCCATGAAACGCTATCGAAGCCCAACCCAACGAAAACGCTACCGCTCGCT
>DBIS01000163.1 GCA_002296975.1 Deltaproteobacteria bacterium UBA796
CCCCGTGGCTTTCAACTGTTGGATGGACTGTGGGCGACAGCAGGGCGAAGAATGCGCCTCAGTTTGATATTGGCCATGGGCTTACATGGAGACCCGCGATGGATAAAACGTCTGCTAATGGCCATATCCGCCATGGATGTCGACCCAGCTCATGGGTTTGCTCAACGCTCTGAGGCCGCAACAGCGCTTGGACGATTGGGGTTGTCGTTGGTGGTGCCAGCATTGGTTCGGGCCCTAGAGAACGAAGCACTGGACCACGAAGGGCGCCCCGGGGCGGGCCTGGGCATTCAGCGTTCAGTTCGCCTCAATATTTTAGGAGCTTTAGGCGAGCTCGGCGGGGCGCGGCGGGTGTTGCTTGACTATCTGGACAACACCTCTGGGACCGCTACTGGCGGCTATTATCTGGTCGCGATGGATGGTTTACGGAAAACGGGCGACGCGACTGGCCTGGCTGGCTACGCCTCAGGAGAGGCGGTGTTGTCTGCGAATATCGTTGGTGTCATCGCGGCCATCGATGGGCCACAGGCGGTCTCGCGCTGGCTAAACGATCCCAGGGCGTTGGTCCGATCGGTTGCCCAAGCGCAATCCGGCGTCGAGGGTCAGTCTGCAGTAGAGGTAATCTCAGAGCCGTGATTGTCGTCAGGATATCGGTCGCCCATCAGTGGGTTTTCGATTCGTGTCATGCCGGAACGAGCGATCTGCACCTTGTAGATATCGTTGATGCCTTTGTTGTACGAGACTTTGTTAACGAACTGTATGCTGATGTATCCATCATCAAAGTCCGAGGCGGGGTTGGCAACGAATCCACGGGGTGAAAAGACGATCGAGTCACCGCCTGAACCTGTTGTCCCGCTGATGGTCCCCCAGTCGAGGATGGACACGTTGCGCCTGTAGCTGGTGGAGCCTTTTCCGATATCGAAAGTCCCCTGGACTTCCATTAACGACGTGGGCAAGGTGTCGAATTCATCGGCTTGAATGCTCTTGTTGCCCAACTCGATAAAATAGCTGCCAGCGTTGTCGAGGGTGAGGTTGGCGGGCTTGTCATCGTATTCGTTCATTCGGATCCGGCATTCATAGCCGCTGCGGATGGCGGCCATGCGGCAGGTCGCAACGTTTGAGGCAAACTGTTCTGCTGCTGCGTTTGCACGGTACCGAGGCAAAGACTCTCGGGTGTTGCCAAATCCAATCATCGCCAAAATTGAAAAAATCGCGACGACTATCATTAATTCGATAAGGGAAAAACCCTTGCGTTGGTGAGCCAAATACTTCATCTAGGAACAGTTTAAGCTGTTGGTGGGACAGGCAGCAAGCATTGATGCGCCACAATATGAGGGGTTTTGGTGTTGACTGGCGAATAAGCCCGTAATAAGCAGCGGTGCTTCGTGACCCACTGGGTCCACCCAAAAGTTCCATTTAGGGGCGGTTGGCGTGCCGATACGGACGAAAGGCACGCTTAAACGCACCGAATGGTGATTAGTTTTTTGGAGATGCAACATGGCTCGCTATCGTGGACCCCGAGTAAAGATCTGCCGCGCACTGGGTACAGTGCTCCCTGGCCTGACCAATGTCACAACACTGGATCGTCAATATCCTCCTGGTGAGCACGCTGGACGTCGCCGCGGCAAGCCCAGTGACTACAAAGTTCGTTTGGCTGAAAAACAGAAATTACGTTTTCATTACGGCGTCGGTGAGAAGCAATTCAAGCGGTACATGGCTGAGGCCACCCGTCGTAAAGGACCCACAGGTAAAAACCTTATCACCATGCTCGAGTCTCGGCTGGACAACCTGATTTGGCGGATTGGTCTTGCACCAACGATTCCAGGTGCACGGCAGATGGTCGTTCATGGCCACATTCTGATCAACGGCAGCCGGGTCGACCGCCCGAGCTTCCAAGTGGCTCCTGGCTCTGAGATCAGCATCCGTGGCAAGAGCAAAGAGACGCCATTCATTCAGGAACGCCTGGAGCAAAGTGCCAGCCGAACGCGCCCAAGCTTTCTAGAGTTCGACCCAGCAGCCGCCACAGGCAAGCTGGTGGTGGTCCCAGACCCAGCAGAAATGCCACATGGTCTTGAGGTCAACACTCAGGCAGTGGTTGAGTTCTACTCGCAACAGCTCTGATTCTAGCGGTTGTTTCATTTTGAATAGCCTCCGGTGCGCCGGGGGCTATTTTCGTTTTCGGCGCTTTGGGCACAAAAAAAGCCCCCGACTGGCGAGGGCTTAAAGTCGAATAATCGGTGAGACTATTTGATTTCCCGGTGAAGGGTGTGCTTGCGCATGAATTTGTTGTATTTCATCAATTCAAGCTTACCGGGTGTGTTTCGCTTGTTCTTGAATGTGCTGTATCGGCTCATTCCTGGTACGCCACTTCCCTTTTGCTCGGTACATTCCAAAGTGACGATCATTCGAGCGCCTTTTGCTTTCTTAGCCATGCTTACCTCATTACGCGCCAATCTTTGCGCGGGTTGTTGATTGAATCGCAGGGCATTTATGGACAATGGGATCTAATGTCAAGCTCATCTTGGTCTCAAATCCGGTAAGCTTTCCGCATCTTGAGGGTGGTAGGGGTCAGAGAAATAAAGGGGCAAGGCGCTTGGGTCGATGGTTGCGATTAATGAGTTTGTGCTTGGGTATGCTGGGGGCTGGGTGCGCCTCAAAACAGCCGATTCAGGGCGAGGTGGTGAAGTCCATTTCCTTCAAGGGCAATTCAGGTTTTTTCGGCGTGGCCGATTCACAGCTTCGGAATGCGATGGAACAGGGCCAAAGCGAGGCCATGTGGTGGTTACGGCCGACTGAGCGGGTGGCGGTTTTAGATCGCCAAACCCTCTCTAAGGATGCATGGCGCATTGAGGCTTGGTACGCCGAAAATGGATATTTCGATGCCGCCGTGACCGGCTGGGATGTGGTGACCCTCAGAAGTGGGGACCCGACCAAGGATAAGGCCACCGTGGTGAAAGTTGTCGGCTACGTGGATGAGGGGGTGGTGGCGACCATTCGGAAAATAAAATGGAAAGGTTTGAAAAAAACCGGTTCAGCATTTGTGGCCCTCGCTCGGAAGAAGGCAGCGGTCAAACCAGGGGAACCATTCAATATCGATGCAGTCCGAGAGACTGAGGGGATGCTGTTGAATCAGCTACATGACCTCAGCTTTGGCTTTGCGACAGTCAGCACCAAGGTGGACGCCTTTCCTGAGAAGGGGGTCGTCGATGTCACCGTGACCGCGAAAACCGGCCCTGCCTGTCGCTTTGGAGAGATCACCATCACTGGGGACTATGACATCCCAGAGGAGTTCGTCAGGGCAGAGGTCACCATCAAGCAAGGCCGGGCGTTCCGAGCGGGCACCCTCGCAGAAACCCAGCGGCGATTATTCTCCTTGGGGGTGTTTTCGATGGTGAACGTTGTCCCAGACTTGAGCCGGCGGAAGGACAAGATCATCCCAATTCGGCTGGAGCTGTCAGAAAGTAACTATCGGCAACTCAAAGTAGGCGGAGGGCTTCAGATTGAAAGTGGAAAGCAGGACATCCATGGGGTCACCGAGTTTCAACATGTCAATGTGTTCAACCGGTTGTGGAACCTCACGACCCAGCTCAGGCCTGGCTATGCTTGGATTGGTGATGTCGACAACGTGGGATCTACCGATGAGAATGTTCAAAAGAGCCCGACCGGACAGGTCATGGCTTCACTCGCTGTGCCTCACTTCCCAGGCCGTGCATTCAGCTTGATGAACACCGTCGATACTGAATACGGCATTGAGGATGGCTACAAGTTTTTCTCGCCGTCCTATGGTCCGGACCTCAGCTGGATGGTCAATGACAAGATCACGCTGGGGATAGGCTACCGGATAAAGTTTTTCAAATATTACGACCTCGAAGCTGACGATCTCCCAGGGCAGGGTCGCTTCGGCCTGAACTTTACCAACCCCTATATGCTCTCGGCTCTCCACCAAGAGGTCATATGGAACACCCGTGACAATGCGTTGTTTCCATCCACCGGTGAATACATTGTGACCAGCTTAAAAGAGGCTGGTGGCCCATTAGGCGGCGGCTTCAACTACCTCGAACTTAGAACGGATGTTCGGGTGTTTCGGCGCATTCGCAAGCTGCTGTTTTTCCGGCCAAACATCACAATCGCAGGGCGTTTTGGTGGGGGCATGATGCTTCCGTATGCTTATGGTGGTGGGCAAGGTGAAATTCCGTTCGCGGAGCGGATGATGTTGGGGGGGGCAAATGATGTTCGGGGTTGGACCAGGGCCCACTTGGGGCCATACCTGTGTGATGCCGAGAGCTATTCTGGCGGCCTAGATTTGGAAGACCCAGTGGATGCCGCGCGATGTGCCGGACTGATGGGGCAGGGACAGGCCACAACTGAGATTCAGCCGGTTGGGGGTACCAGCTACCTCCATGGAACCTTTGAAATTCGGAAGTACACCATCGATGGTTACGGTGTTGCTGTGTTTAATGACTGGGGCATGGTCTGGAATACTGTTGCCGAAATCGACCCGCTTCAATTGTTGCCCAGCGCCGGCATGGGGCTCCGATACAAGAGCCCCATCGGCGCTATTCGCCTCGACGGGGCCTATCGTTTTAATATTGAGCCAATGTTCGAAAAAGAGTCTCCCTTTCAGGTTCACTTTGGCCTTTCGGAAGCATTTTAGTGTCCATGTTTTTTAAGATTGTCGCTAGATGTGTGGGTCTCGTGGCTGCAAGCGCGATGATTGGGCTGGTTGGGGGCTTGGTTTGGCTCTCGGCCACGGGCGGGTCTACCTTTGTTCGAGAGCAAATTCTCGATGCAGCCGCGCCTTTTTTCCCGAACGGGAGCCTTCAAATTG
>DBIS01000274.1 GCA_002296975.1 Deltaproteobacteria bacterium UBA796
CACGGAAAAGTGGGTCTCGGGGTATGACCTGCTCTCGGCCTGGCCCAACGCTGATCAATCCTGCGCGCACACCAACCAAGTTTTCGATACGTTCGACGTAGGCTTTTGCCTGTTTGGGTAGCTCTTCCCAGTTCCGGCAAGCGGAAATATCTTGGGACCAACCTTCCCATTCTTCGTAGATCGGACCGCCTGTAAAACGTTCCTCACCCGGCTGCGTGTTGTGGCTGGGGGCGATCTTAAGCCTCCCGAGGCCACTGAGTATGTCCAGTTTAGTGAGGGTCAGGTGTGTGACACCGTTGAGGCGGATCGCATGTTTGACCATAGGGGCGTCAAACCATCCACAGGAGCGTGGCCGGCCGGTGGTTGCACCAAACTCGCCGCCTTTGGCCCGCAGGGCTTCTTCTTCGACACTATCCAGACGGGTGGGGAAGGGGCCGGAGCCCACGCGTGTGGCATAGGCTTTGGCGATCCCGACCACGGTGTGGAGGTCTTTGGGGCCAACCCCTGTACCGGCTGCTGCGTTTCCGGCGACGGTGTTCGATGAGGTGACGAAGGGGTAGGTGCCGTGGTCGACGTCTAAATAGGTGCCCTGAGCACCCTCAAACAAAATGCGTTCACCCTGGTCTTGGGCCTCGTGAAGGTGACTGACCGCATCACGAATAAAGGGGGCGAGGCGTTCGGCAAAAGGCTGTGCCCACGCGACGAGATCATCGTCTGTGACGGTTGGGGCTTGGTACCACTCGGCGAAGATTCGATTTTTCTCGGCCAATGTTGCTTGGATATGGCGCCGGAAGCGTTCGAGATCTAACAGCGCACCGACACGCACCCCGCGTCGAGCAACTTTATCTTCGTAGGCTGGTCCGATTCCCTTTTTGGTGGTCCCAATCTTGGCCCCGCCGAGGGCATGCTCTCGGAGATCGTCAAGGCTACGATGAATGGGGAGCACCAGGTGGGCATCGGCGCTGATTAAAAAGTCATCGGGCCCAATGCTGTAGCCACGGGCCTCGAGTGCATCGAGTTCTCCCACCAGGACTTCCGGGTCGACCACCACCCCATTACCGATGATGCAGGTGGTGTTGGGTTGTAAAATGCCGCTTGGGATCAAGTGTAAGATGACAGTTTCGCCGTCGACCACCAAGGTGTGTCCCGCGTTGTTGCCCCCTTGGAAACGAACCACATGACGCGCATGTGCGGCCAAAAGGTCCACAACCTTGCCCTTACCTTCATCTCCCCATTGGAGACCGACGACGACCGTGTTTCTGGCTGCATCCGGTGTGGACATGGCAGCCTCCCATGGTGTGGGCCCCATATGCGGAGCAAGCGTCGCTTAACCAAGGGATGAGCTTAGCGCACGTTCCGCATGCCTGACTTCGCCCGGGTATTGGTTTTATCCATCGCGAGTACGGTTTGATACTCGCGCCGGGCATTGAGCCCCATGCCCAAATCTGCGTACAAGTCGGCCAACGCCAGGCGAATTTCGATATTTCTCGGTGACTTTCCAGCGGCACTTCTGAGGTGTGTGAGCGCCCCGCGCTTGTCTTGGCCCACCCGGAGCATCAAAGCCGCCAGGCGATAAAAAGGCAGTCCGTCATCGGGGTCTTGTTCGATGGCGCGCTGATAGTTGTGCATGGCCTCTTTAAAGTTTTGGAAGTTCTCTGCGCTCTCTCCGGCCTGGACAAACTGGACCGCCATGCTGGTGGATGTCTCTGAGCGAGCAAGTTCATACAGGGCGCGGTATTCGACATTTTTGGGTTCAAACTGCACGGCTAAGTGTAAAGAGGACACAGCCTTTGCGACGTTACCAGCTTGGTAGTCTTCTTGGCCTTGTTTGAAATATCGCCGTGCCCGTGTGGATCGTCCCTTGACCTGGGCCCGAAGCTGTTGAAGTGCCCGCGCTCGCGGATCGGCACGTTTTTGGGCGATTCTTGCCCTCGCTGCCTTTTCGGCAGCAGTTCGAGGGCGCTTCTTACGGGGCCGCTCGGGTGGGGGATCGCTTGAACTTTCAGTGGCCTTGGGAGGAGGCACGGCACGGGCGATCGCGATAATTTCTTTATTGTCTCGGTGGTACCGTCGCCTGGTGTTTTTATCGCCCAAAACCTTGTAGGCTTTGGTGATATGAACGAATAAGGATTCCAGCTTTGTCGCGTTTTCGCCCAGCGCTCTGCGAAAGTAGCAGTCAGGGTGCCAGTCTCGGGAGAGTTGATAAAAGGCTGCCTGGATTTCGGCCTGCTCAGCGTCTGGGTGCAATCCGAGCAGCCTGTAATAATCTCGGGCTTTCGCAAAGGTATACAACCGAGTCAGCTCGGAAATTTCTGCTTCGCTAAGGGGATTGGCCGCCATGAGCCCAGCATAGCCAAGTCGATGGCATAAATGGCGATCAGTCTTTGGTCTTGGATTTTGCCGCGGGGTGAGCCTTGCGGTAGACCGCCAATAAATGAGCCGCATCCACGTGGGTATATTGTTGGGTCGTGGACAAAGACGCGTGACCGAGTTGTTCTTGGATCGCTCGTAAATCTGCGCCAGAGCCCAAAAGATGTGTGGCACAGCTGTGGCGCAGCGCGTGTGGGTGAAGCCCCGTGATGCCGTTGATTGCGCCGGCCTGGCGGGTGATTGTCCAAGCGGATCTTGCGCTCAGCCTTCGGCCAAAGCGGTTTAAGAACAAGGGACCGTCGTCGGGGATGAGTTTTAGCCAGGTGCGAAGGGCATTGGCAGCCGGTGGGCCAAAGGGCACGATGCGTTCTTTGCTGCCTTTTCCCATCACCCGGACAAGGTTGCTACTGAAGTCGAGGCCGGTCACATCCAGGCCCACAGCTTCGCTTACACGGAGCCCCGCTCCATAGAGTAACTCCAAGAGCGCGCGATTTCGTTGAAAGAACCAACCGTCTTGCCCGGGTTGTTCCACCACCGCGGCCGCCTCTGGTACATCCAAAAAGCGTGGCGCCTTGGAGGGTACTCTCGGGCTTCTGAGTCTTGCTGCGGGGCTGGCGGTAATATGGTGCTCTCGGAGCATCCACCGGTAAAAACTCTTCACCGCCGCAACCCTGCGGGCCATGGTGGCCGGGGCGAGAGGCGGGTGGCCAGGACCTTTTCGAAGTCGTTCAGATGACAGCCAAGCGCGGAGATCCAACAAGCCGGCGTCGATAAGTCCCTTTTCCCGGCTGCCCAGAAACTTGGAGAGGCTGGACAATGTGGTGTTGTAAGCCCGCAGGGTGTGTGCGGAGGAGCCTCGCTCGCCGCGTAGATGGTCGTTCCAGTCCCGGAGAAGCTCTTCCATATACACCAAGATACACCCTGCGAAAGCGGTCGGCCAGAGCACCTGTGGCCGTCGGCTGAAAAATGAGTGGCTTGCACAAGCTGCGACTGAGGGGTATCCCCGGTGGGGCTGCTATTGGTTAACGTGAGTGTTTCTCCGAAATCAGCCTCCCACATATATAGAGGTATCGTCACCGATGGGAATTCCCCTTGTTATCGTCGAGTCCCCCGCGAAAGCCCGCACCATCTCTCGTTTTCTTGGAGATGAGTACCGTGTAGAGGCGAGTGTTGGTCATATCCGTGATCTCACCCCAACCGGAAAAAAGGATGGCGCCCCTTACGGCGTTTACACCGAAGATGGTTTCAAGCCTATCTATGTGGTCCCAAAAGATAAAAAGGCCCGAGTGAAAGAGCTTAAGGACGCCCTAAAAGGTGCCTCTGCCCTCTATCTGGCCACGGATGAAGATAGAGAGGGTGAGAGCATTAGCTGGCACCTTCTGGAAGTCTTGAAGCCCGAGGTTCCGGTTTATCGGTTGGTCTTTCACGAGATCACCAAAACGGCGATTCAAAAGGCTTTGGCATCACCCCGAGCGGTCGACGAAAACCTCGTGGCGGCCCAAGAGTCTCGACGGATTGTGGACCGCCTTTTTGGCTACCCAGTATCCGCCTTGCTTTGGAGAAAGGTCGGACCGGGTCTTTCTGCTGGTCGTGTTCAATCGGTCGCTGTGCGCCTGATCGTCGATCGCGAACGTGCGCGAATGGCTCATACCTCCGCTGATTGGTGGGATATCCGGGGTTCTTTTGTTCACCCTAAGGGTGTGTTGGACACCCATCTTACCCATTGGGCCAACACCCAAGTCGCCACGGGAAGAAACTTTGACGCCGATGGAAAGCTCAAAGGCAAGAACCTGGTCGTGTTGGACAAAGCCGAGGCCACCAAGGCGGTCAAGTCCTTATCCAAAGGTACGGCCACTGTTGCTGGCGTCGATGAGCGACCCTATGTCGACAGGCCCAGCCCACCGTTTACGACATCCACGCTTCAACAAGAGGCCAACCGCCGCTTTAAGTGGGCCGCACGCAAAACGATGAGTGCTGCGCAGAGACTGTATGAAAATGGTTGGATCACCTATATGCGGACAGATTCCGTGTCTTTGTCCTCCCAAGCGCTCACGGCAGCTCGGAGCCTGATTCAGGCTGAATATGGCGACAACTTCATGCCGGCAGAGCCACGTGTATACAAAGGCAAGGCCAAAAATGCACAAGAGGCCCACGAGGCGGTTCGTCCCGCTGGCGAGAAATTTCGCAGCTTGGCCGAGGCCAAAAAGTCTCTGGATTCAGACCAGCGACGTCTGTATGAGCTGATCTGGAAGCGCACAGTCGGCAGCCAAATGTCCAATGCTACCGGGCATAATATCACCGTGCGGATCACTGCCGGAGAGGGTCAGTTTGAGGCCAAAGGAAAGACGATTGAGTTCGCCGGATACCGGTTGGCCTATGTCGCCGACTCCGATGACCCAGAAGCCGCTGCCGCCAATGCTGAGCGAATCTTGCCACCGGTCAAGGCCGGTGATGATCTCAAGCCTGGTGATCTCGAGGCCAAGGGCCACGCCACAAAGTCCCCGGCACGCTTGACTGAGGCTTCCTTAATCAAGGAGCTTGAGGAGCGAGGGATTGGCCGGCCTTCTACATATGCTGCGATCATCGATACGATTATTCGTCGCGAGTATGTGTTCAAGAAGGGCAGTGCCATGGTGCCGACTTGGACCGCATTCGCTGTGACGCGCATGCTTGAATCAGAGCATTTTATGTGGCTGGTTGAGTACGAGTTTACCGCCCAAATGGAAGATGACCTCGATGAGGTCGCCCTCGGCAAGGGTGACCGACAAGAATATCTCTCCAAGTTT